>JBBRUE010000589.1:0-4950 GCA_038248085.1 Myxococcales bacterium
GAATGAGGTTGGCGATGTCCATCAGGTCGCGCAGCCCCGACTTGAAGACGCCGAGGTGGATGCAGACGTGGAAGAGGTTGTCGCGGCTCGAGAGCTTGCGCAGCGGAAGGCCGTGGTAGTCGAACGGCTCGACGCGGCTCCAGAGGGCCGGGTAGTCGATGGTGAGGCCGGCGCGCGGGGACTTGAGGCCCCACTGGGTGCCCATCAGGCAGTCGAGCTCACGGCTCACGAAGGGCGGCAGGTGGTGCGAGACCTTCTGGTTGAGGTCGGGGCGGTTGGCGACGCGCTCGGCGATCGAGAAGAACCCGAGTTCCTCGTAGACCTCGACGATGCGCGGCGCGTCTTCGACGTGCACCAGCAGGTCGACGTCGTTCATCCGCTTGTAGAGCGGGTCGCCGTAGAGCGTCTCGGCGAAGAGCATGCCCTTGAGCAGGCAGACCTCGAGCTGCTCCCGGTGAAACGCCGCGAACACCAGCTCGGCCCGGGCGACGCGCTTGCGGTTCGCCACCGCGACCAGCTCCGCCGCGGCCGTCAGCGCCTTCGCCACCCGGGGCGGCACCCTGGTGAAGAGCCCGTGCGCTTCGAGCACGTGGGTCAGCCGCGGCTCGACCTTGTTGAGCTCCGCCAGCTCGCGCACCAGGTCCCAGTCGAGCGACGGCAACGAGGCCAGCGCCGCGAGCTGGTTCTGCTCGGCGGCGCTGAGCGGCTCGAGGCAGCTGAGGATCAACAGTGCTTCTTCAGGTCGCGACATGACGGGTCCCTTCGATCACCTGCCGCAGGTTCCAGGTGACGCGCTCGAGGAAGCTGAAGTGCTTCACGTTGTTGAGCAGCCAGTAGAGGTTGAGCCGGTTGACCATCAGCTCGGCCGCGGTGTCGTGGACCAGCCCGCCCCACGCCGCCTCGCCCGCGCCCTCGGCCTGGAGCGGCACGCCGAGCGCCTCGAGCTCGTCACGGAAGAACCCGAGCCACTCGAGCAGCGTGCCGGCGCCCGGCTGGCGGGGCAGCGCGTAGATCAAGAACTCCAGCGCGTCGTGCACCGGGGACTGCACGCAGGCCAGCTCCCAGTCGTAGGCGACCAGGCGGTGGCCGTCGGGCGTGGTGCGCAGCCCGAGGTTGCGGGTGTTGAAGTCGTTGTGCGACAGCGAACTCCGCGCCGCGGCCAGCGACTCCATGCGCGGGCCGATGGCCTGCACGAAGCCCTCGAGCGCGCCGATCCACAGCCCGGTGAAGACCTTCGGCGAGCGCCGCTGCTGGTACTCGAGCAACGCCTCGAAGAGCGCCCCGGCGCGCACGAAGTCGGCCGGGTTCTTCGCCTCGATGAGCCCCGGGCAGATCTCGTGTCCGCGATCCATCGTCGAGGCCGCGAGCCGCGCGAGGTCCCTCAACACCGCGCGAATCGTCTCGGAGGTCCACGCCTCGGGTCTGTCGGCCGTGTCGAGGTGCGAGCACGCGGTGAGGTCTTCCATCACCACCGCGAACACCTCGCGCGCCGGGTCGTGCCGCGTGCCCCACACCTCGGGGAGAAAGGGCCGCAGCGCCTCGGGGGCGAGCCGATAGAAGTCGAGCTCGCGCACGTCGCTGCGCCCGAAGCCGAACACCGGAAAGTTCTGGTTGAAGAGGCCAGGCAGCTGGTCGTCGCCGGTCAGCGTGACGATGCCCGAGGCGAGCCGGCTGAGCTCCGCGTGAGGCGACTTGAGCTTGAGCACCGCGCGGGTCTTCTCTGCCTGCTCGCCGCGCTGGAGCCCCACGTCGTAGCGGAAGAGCCCGAACACCCCGGAGACGCGCTCGTTCACCAGCTCGTTGACGATGCCGGAGTTCGTCTCGAGCGGCACCTCGACCGCCGAGCGCACCTCGGTGTGCGTCTCGAGTTTTCGCGCCGAGACCGTCTGCAGGAAGTGTCGATCGAGCTCGCCGCGGGTGATGCGCTGCGACTTGCGATCGCGGCCGAGCTTCTCGTGCGCCGAGACGAACTCGTTGCTCATGATCGCGCAGGCCGTCGAGAGGTCGAGGGCGAGGCACGACGCGGCGATGATCTCCGCGAACTTGTAGAGCTGGCCCTGCCCCGCGCAGCCCATCACCTGCAGGCAGTCCTGCTGCGTCGGGAGCCGCGTGCCGCCGCCCACCGTGCCGATCACCAGCGACGGCAGGAACAGCGAGAGCTGCAGGCCGCCGGGCTTGGCGTAGACCTTGAGGATGCCCAGCGACGACTCGTGCACCGAGGCGATGTCCTGGCCGGTGGCGGTGAAGATGCCGGCGATGACGTTGGCGCAGTTGACGTTGTGCCCCACCATGCCGATCTGCATGCCGCCGACCTCGGTCGCCTGGAAGTGGCGGGCGAGGGTCTGGGCGTCGGTGCGCAGCAGGTCGCGCAGCACCTCGTCGGTGACGAAGGCCTCGGCCAGCACCCCCACCCCGCGCCCGAGCAGGATGTTCTGGAAGCTGACCTTCTTGTCGCCCGACATGTTGCCTTCGATGATGAAGCTCTCGAGGCCGATGTACGGGTCACCCTTGAGCTGCTCGCGGATCCAGTCGCAGGCGAAGGCGGTGCACGACGTCGTCATGTTCTGCCCTGACGCGTCGCCCGTCTCGTAGATGAACTGCACGTGGCAGGTGTTGCCGAAGATGAAGGTCTGGAGATCGACCAGCTTGGCGATCGACGAGACGCTGGTGGCGCGCTGGCGGATCTCCGGGACGTGGGCCAGCAGCCAGCGCTCGAGGTTGATCGCTCCGTGGAGGTCGCGGCAGAAGAACGTCGGCGCCCGCAGCATGCGTTGCCGGCGCACGTGCACCGTCACCCCGCCGCACTTGTTGAGCGCCGCCGCGCCGCGGTTGAGCGAGGCGACCAGCGCGCCCTCGGTGGTGGCCATCGGCACCGCGACGTGGCCCTTGGCGTACAGCCCGTTGACCTGGATCGGCCCGGCGATGCCCAGCGGCACCTGCACCGCGCCGACGAAGTTCTCGACGTTCCCCGCCAGCGACTCGATGCGAAACGCGTGCTTGTCGATGTTGCGCACCGCGCGCCCGGTGGTGCTGCGGATCCACTCGAGGCGCGTGTCGACCGCCTCCTGGGTGTAGTGCTTCGAGGGTGGAATGCGCGGGAGCCGCGTGCGGTCGACCGAGGGGTCCACCTTCAGCGTCACGTCGTGCGACGCGTGGTCGAGCAACCGGTGGAAGGCGTTCGACTGCGCCTTGTCGCCGAGGAACACCGTGAGCGACCAGCTGCCCGAGAGGTCGGCGTGGCGCACGCGGGCGATGCGCAGGTGCTTGAGGAACTTCTGCTCGTCGATGCGCCCGAGGAACATCGTCTCGATGGTCGACGACTCGACCTGCGAGAAGTCCTGCGCCGTCACGATGGAGAACCCGTCGTCGTGAATGTCCGAGATGTGGCCTGAGAAGATGTGCCCGTCGACGACGAACAGCACCGGCGGCTTCCGGTCTTCGTGGAAGAAGACGCGCGTCTTGATCAGCTCGGGGGCGGTCATGGCGCAACCCCCTCGTGCACCCGGAGGGCCAGGGCCGCCCCGCGGGGAGGACCGGGGCGCGACGGTGTGCAGGTGTGCAGATCGGTGCACACCGTGTGCGGGGCGTTGCACGGTGCTGCGTACGCCTGGCCGTCCGCGCGACGGCGCCGTGCAGCCCAGGCCCAGCGCCCACCACGTCTTCTGAATGGTGGCACTTTGCCCTGATCAACCCCCCCACCGTCCTCGCCCGGCGTGTTCCCTGCGGCTTTCGGAAGAGCCCTCTGCTTCAATGGGCGTCGCGACCGGGAAGTCGGCTGGGTCGCTGGGGGCACACCGATGGCGGATCAACCCAGCACCGCGGCAGAGACCCTCACCGGCGACGCGTTCCGCCGCCTCGCCGAGCTGGCGCCCGACGCGATGCTCGCGCACCGGGACGGCCGCGTGGTGTGGGCCAACGAGGCCGCGGCGCGGCTCGGCGGCATGACGCTCGCCCAGATGATCGGGGCTTCGGTCATGGACTTCGTGCAGCCGGTCAACCGGCCCGGGGTGGCCGCGGACATCTCGCGGGCCGGCTCGGCTCCGTACACCCAGACCTTCCTGCGCCCGGCCACCGGTCACAACTTCGACGCCGAGATCCAGCGCTGGCCCATCGGCGATGGCCTGATGCTGGTGGTCGTTCGCGACCTCGAGGCCTCGCGGCACCAGCGCAGCGCCGAGGCCCGGGCGCGCGCGTTCTTCGATGCCACCACCGAGGCGATGGGCATCTCGAAGCTCGGGGTCCACGTCGAGGCGAACGCCGCCTACGCGCGCCTCTTCGGCATCGACGACCCGAAGGTCCTCGTGGGCGTCCCGATTCTCGACCTCATCGCCCCTGGCGAACACGCGCGCATCCGCGACTTCGTGACCCGGCGCGGGCGCGGGGAAGACGCGCCGAGTTCCTATACGGTGCTCGCCCGTCGGGTCGACGGCTCCACCTTCATGATGGACGTGCGGGGCTCGTCGTACGTCGACGGCGACGACTACATGACCATCGTGGTGGTGCGTGACGTGACCGCCCAACACGCCGAAGAAGAGCGGCTGCGTCACAAGGAGCGGCTGGAGGCCATCGGTCGCCTCGCCGGCGGCGTCGCGCACGACTTCAACAACATCCTCGCGGCGATCCTCGGCCACGCCGAGCTGTCGTTGCTCACCTCGCCGCCCACCGGCGAGCTGCACGAGAACCTCGTCACCATCTGCGACGCCACCTCGCGCGCGCGCGACCTCGTCCGGCAGATCCTCACCTTCGGCCGCCGTGACCTCCCCAAGCCGCGCCCGCTCGACTGCGTGCCGGTCTTCGCCGAGGCCCTCGCCCTGGTGCGCGCCGCCATCCCCTCGACGGTGGCGCTCGAGACCAGGCTCCACGAGGTGAGCGGCACGGTGCTCGTCGACGCCACCCATCTCCACCAGATCGTCTTGAACCTCTGCTCCAACTCGCGCGACGCCGTAGGGA
>JBBRUE010000590.1:0-4949 GCA_038248085.1 Myxococcales bacterium
GTAGACGTCCTGGTACTTCTTGGGCGGGTTCTCCGCGTACTGGATGCTCCCGTCAGCGCGGTGAACGAACCACAGCGGGTGCTCCGCGACGTAGGGGTGATCCGGCGAGGCCTGGAAGGCGATGTCCAGGGCCACCTCGATGCCCAGCGCGCGCGCGGCCCCGACCAGGTGGCGGAAGTCGTCGAGCGTGCCGAGCTCGGGGTGCACCGCCTTGTGCCCGCCCTCGGGGCCGCCGATGGCCCAGGGGCTGCCGACGTCGGTGGCGCTGGCGGTCAGCGTGTTGTTGGGCCCCTTGCGGAACCTGCGCCCGATGGGGTGGATCGGCGGCAGGTAGAGCGTGTCGAAGCCCAGCTCCTTCACGTAGGGCAGCCGCGCCTCTACGTCGCGGAAGGTGCCGTGCGCGCCGCCCGGGCCGCAGGACCGCGGGAACAGCTCGTACCAGGCCGAGAAGCGCGCCCGCACCGGGTCGACCACCAGCGTGCGCGGGGCGGGCAACCGGCTCCGGTCGGGGTGATCCGTCCAGCGACGCACCAGCCGCGCCAGCGCCGGGTCGAGCACCCGCTTCACCTGGTCTGCCTGCGGCGCGTCGCTCCTCAACAGCCGCGCCGCCTCGGCCAACGTCGCCTGCTCGGACGGCACCGCCGCTGCGCCCCGGGAGGCCGCCCCGAGCAGCCAGGCCAGGCGCACCAGGTCATCGCCCACCTCCTGCCCCGCGCTCGCCTTGCGCCCGAGGGCCCAGCAGTGGCTCCCCCACACGTCGACCCACGCTTCGATGGAGAACTCCCACAGCCCCACCGCGTCGACCGCGAAGCTGGCGCCGAACCGGTCGTTGCCCAGCGCGACCAGCGGCGCCTCGGTCATCGGCCCGGTGTCGCCCCGCCGGTAGTGCAGGCTGCCGTCGACCAGGTCGTGACCGTCGATCAGCAGGGTGGCCACCACCTGCACCTCGTCGCCCACGACGCGCTTGGCAGGGAAGGCGCCGTGATCGACGCCGGGCTGAACCGCATCGATCACCACGCGGGACCGCGCGCCGGGCGGCGGCGTCAGGCTGCGGGGCTGAGTACGCGACGACACAGGGCTCACGAAGGCTCCTCGATGGCGAAGTGCGGAATGGCAGTCAAATACGACTAATAGTCACATTCGGATCGAGTTGCGCCACTCATTCGGCGCGGTCAGGTGGGGATGCGGCCTGCCACCACGATCGATGGTGCGCGGGCCCTGCGTGCGCCGACGGGGTCCGGGAGCTACGGTGCTCGAAAGCATGGCCAGACCACGACGCGACCCTCTGTGGTTCAAAGACGCTGTCATCTACGAGGCGCACGTCAAGGCCTTCGCAGACGGCAACGGCGACGGCATCGGTGACTTCCCCGGCTTCATCGGGAAGCTCGACTACCTCCAGGAGCTGGGGATCACCTGCGTCTGGCTGCTGCCCTTCTTCCCCTCGCCCTTGCGCGACGACGGCTACGACATCGCCGACTACCTCGGGGTGCACCCGCAGTACGGCAGCCTCGACGACTTCCGGCGCTTCGTCACCGAGGCGCACCGTCGGGGCATCGCGATCATCATCGAGCTGGTCGTCAACCACACCTCCGACGCCCACCCGTGGTTCCAGCGGGCCCGCCTGGCGGCTCCCGGCTCGGCCGAGCGCGACTACTACGTGTGGAGCGACACCGACGCGCGCTACCCCGACACGCGCATCATCTTCACCGACACCGAGAAGTCGAACTGGACGTGGGACCCGGTGGCCAAGGCCTTCTATTGGCACCGCTTCTTCAGCCACCAGCCCGACCTCAACTTCGACAACCCGCTGGTGCGCAAGGAGATCCTCGCGGTGGTGCAGTACTGGCTGGACCTCGGCATCGACGGGTTCCGCCTCGACGCCATCCCCTACCTGGTGGAGCGCGACGGGACGAGCTGCGAGAACCTCCCCGAGACACACGAGGTGCTGCGCGAGCTGCGCCGGGAAGTGCAGCAGAAAGATCCCTCGTGCCTGCTGCTGGCGGAGGCGAACCAGTGGCCCGCCGACGTGCGCGCGTACTTCGGTGACGGCGACGAGTGCCACATGGCGTTCCACTTCCCCCTGATGCCGCGCATCTTCATGGCCCTGCGCCTCGAAGATCGCGAGCCCGTCGTCGACGTGATGCGCAAGACGCCGGAGATCCCCGCCAACTGCCAGTGGGGGCTCTTCCTGCGCAACCACGACGAGCTGACCCTCGAGATGGTGAGCGCCGACGAGCGCGACTACATGTACCTCGCCTACAGCGCCGACCCGAACGCCCGGCTCAACGTCGGCATCCGGCGGCGCCTGGCCCCGCTGCTGGAAAACAGCCGCCCGCGCCTGGAGCTGCTCAACAGCCTGCTCTTCTCGTTCCCGGGGACGCCCATCCTCTATTACGGCGACGAGCTGGGCATGGGCGACAACCTGCAGCTGCGCGATCGCGACGGCGTGCGCACCCCGATGCAGTGGAACGACGCGCGCAACGCCGGCTTCTCCGAGGCGCCGCCCGCCGCGCTCTACGCGCCGGTGGTGTCCGACCCGGTGTACGGCTACGGCGCGGTGAACGTCGAGGCGCAAGAGAAGGACCCCTCGTCGCTGCTCAAGTGGATGCGCAACCTCATCCGCCTGCGGGGCCTGTTCAAGGTCTTCGGCCGCGGCTCCATCGAGTTCCTGCCGTGCGCCAACCAGAAGGTGCTCGTCTACGTGCGGCGCTTCGAGAACGAGGTGGTGCTGTGCGCCGCCAACCTCTCGCGCAGCCCGCAACCAGCAGAGCTCGATCTCTCGGCCTTCGAGGGCTGCACCCCGATGGAGATGACCGGGTACACCCCCTTCCCCCAGGTGGGCGCGCTGCCGTACTTCCTCACGCTCGCCGGCTACGGCTTCTTGTGGTTCGAGCTGCGCACCCCCTGACGGAGGTTGCGCCCTACAGGTGCTGCACGTCCTCGGGCGGCTTCGGGCGCGCCGGCTCGGGCGGTTTCTCGGCGTGGTCTGCCTCGCCCGGGGTGAAGCGCTTCTCCAGCGAGCGCGCCACGAGGTCCTTCGCCCCCAGGCCGACGGCGAGGGCGAGGGCGAGCACGATGCCGCCGAAGAGAATGCCGAAGCCGAGGGTGACGATGGCACCACCCACGCCGAGCTGCGCCAGGGCCATGGCCGCGGCGAACACCAGCACCAGCCAGCGCACCCCCAGCGCCACCAGGCGGGCGGACTGCAGGCCCATGTTCACCGCGCCGATGAGCACGTTGCGCTCGGCAAAGCGGGCGGCGGCCGCGCCCAGCACGAAGACCACCAGGGCGATGACCACGTGGGGCAGGTACCCGGCGAGCTGGACGGCGAGCCCGCGGGTGGCGGCGGTGTCGAAGGCGCTCAGGCCCACCAACCGCCCCAGCAGCAGCACCAGGTAGAAGCCCACCTGGGCGGCGAACTGGGTGGGCCCGCCGGGCACTTCGGTGACCGCCGCCGGGGCCAGGCCCAGCTCCACCATGCGGCGATCGAAGTCGATGCGCTTGAGGAAGCGGCGCAGCCCGGCGCGCACCCCCAGCGCCACCCCGGTCGACACCAGCAGAATGGCCACCAGCGCCACCAGGCCGGGCACCAGCCACACCACGCCGTGGAGCAACTGCTCGAGCAGCTCACTGAAGATGGTCTTGGTTCGTTCCAGCATGTGTCCTCCGGCTCACGGCGTGAAGCGGTCGGGCCAGCGCCAGCGACCGATGAGGTACGGCTTTTCTTGTTCGAAGGCCTGGCAGAGCGCCTCGACGCGCGCCTCCACCGTCTCGTGGTCCACCCCGCGGACCGCGTTGGCGAAGCTGGCGACCCAGGCGAGGTACAGCGGCGTCATCGCGCGGAGCAACTGCGTGCGGTCCATCACCCGCGCGAAGTGGGCGACGGCGAAGTCGTAGACGATGCGGGCCCACAGCGTGTCGTCGAGCCGGAGCGCCTCGGCCGGCCGCTCCGAAGCCCGGCGCAGCGCGAGCAGGGTGGCGGGCGACAGGGCGAGGCTCCAGAAGGGCAGCAGCTCCTTGAGGCCGAGCTGCAGCACCCCCCGCAGCCGCTCCACGTCGACGGTGGAGGGGACCACGTCGTCGAGCAGCCCCGCGGTGCCGAAGGTCTCGACCGCGCGCGAGCCGGTCACCCGCTGCCAGTGCGGCGCGTGACGCTCCATCTCGCGGAAGAGCAGGCCCACCACCCGGGCGAGGGCCGTGGCCGGGTCGTCCGGAGCGCCGGGGGCCCGCCCGCGCGCGCCGAGGTACGACTGGCAGACCTTCGCGTCACCGGTGAGCGCCGTCGCCAGCGCCCAGGTGTCAGCGCCGGCGACCGCGGGATCCCGCTCCCAGTCGGCGCTCGCCAGCAGGCGACGGGCAAAGCCCAGCGACAGCGCCACCTCGCCGCCCAGCGGCTGCCGCAGCCGCACCCCATACAGCGCGCGGGTGAGCGGGTAGCCGATGGCGGTGATGAGGGCGCCGTCGTGTCGGTGGCGACGGTACGACGGGCACACGTAGTCGAAGCCCCCGCTGACGATGGGCTCGACGAGGAGTCGGACCCAGTCGATCGCGTCGTCGTGGGGCTCGCCAGCCACCAGCACCAGGGCCACGGCCCCGCGCGCGTCGCCTTCCCGCAGCAGCGCCGGCAGCGCGCTGAGCGGCCCGGGAATACCGCCGGCAGAGATGGTGCCCGAGGGGGGAGGGACGCCCATCGGGGGCAGCGTGGTGGCCGGTACCAGCTCTACCCCGCGTCCGTGGCGGTCGGTGAGGAACAGCTCGGCGCCCACCGTCGGGAAGGCGCGCCCGAGCGCGGCCACCACGCCCGCCGCCACCTGGCTGACCTCCGCGCCCACCCCGTCGACGGCGATGACAATCGGGCCCGTGCTCACGACGGCTCGACCAGCCAGCTCGCGATCGAATGCGACGGCTACGAGTTTCACGGCACGCGTGAGGCCTTCGAGTCCGACCGA
>JBBRUE010000591.1:0-4941 GCA_038248085.1 Myxococcales bacterium
AAGTCGCGCATCGCCGAGTACGCCGAGGTCAAGGCTCCGGAGGGCATGCTCGCCGCGGCCGAGATGGGCTTCGGCGTCGGCGCGGTGCCGCAGATGGGCGGGGTGGCGATGAGCCCGAGCGCGGTCACCTCGGTACCCACGATGATGCCGATCAGCAGTCAGCAGCAGAACGCCGGCACCTCGCCCGGCCTGCCACCGATGGTCCGGCCGATGCCCCCCACGCTGACGCCTTCCGGGGCTCCGCCCGCCCGGTCGCCGAGCCTCACCAGCATGCCGCGGCTGACCGCAGTGGCGCCGATGCTCACCAACGGCAAGGAAGAGCACGAGTCGACGGTGCTCGCCGATTCCGGCGGCCACAACCTCTTCGACGAGCCGGCGACCAACCCGGGGAACCCCGGCGCGCGGCAGGGCCTCAACATCCGCAACCGGGCGCAGGAACCGGTAGTCCAGGACGTCGCCACCGACCCCGGGCGCCCCGCGCACCCCCGGCCCGAGCTTCCCGGCCCGCCGGTGATGGAGCCCCGCCGCAACAACACGCGAGGCATGCCTGCGGTTCCGCCCCCGCCGCCGGTGATGTCGCCCAGCGATACCTCGCCCACGCTCTCTGCCGTGCAGTACCAGCAGTCGGCCTACCAGCTGAAACCCGTCGGGCAGGAGCAGCAGGCGCCGGCGGCCAGCAATACGAAGTTGATCATCGCGCTCGCGGCCATCGTCGCGCTGCTGATCGTCGGCGTGGTCGGGGTGATGGTGCTCAGGCCCTCGGCCACCGGGCTGATCATGATCACCGTGCCCGACGCGGTGGCCACCACGGCCACGCTGAACATCAACGGCAAGCCGGTCACCGACGACCAGGGCAACCCCATCAAGGAATGGCCGCAGATGCGCGCGGTGGCGGTGGGCAAGGTGACGGTGATGTTGAAGGCGCCGGGCTACGAGACGCTCGTCGAGACGGTCGACGTGCGTGAGGGCAATGAGCCCGCGCAGCTCAAGCATGAGCTCAAGAAGAAGACCGTCGGTCCCTGACGCGCTTTCCGCGCAGGGCCGCACACGAGGGGACACTCGACCATGGCTCGCAAGACCAAGAATGACCCGCTGGCGGGAATGCCGTCGTGGGCGCAGAAGCTCGCGCAGCGGTACTACACGCGCACCGTCAGCACCTTCGTGGTGTACGGCGCGGTTCGCGACCTCCAGCCGGTCACCCGCGAGGACGGCGGGGTGGAGTTCGCCAACCTCAAGCAGTTCCTCTCGGCCGATCTCTTCGGCGGGCGCGACCACGTCGTCTTCTACGATCGCAGCTCGGGCATTCGTGCGGCGGCCCCCGAGACCCAGCAGGACATCACCCGGGTGCTCACCGGCTACGACACGCTCTACGGCACCGACTTCTCGAAGGTGATGCCGCGCGATCCGGGCCGCGCGCTGCAGGTGCTCGAGAACTACCTGCGCATGCGGTTGTCCGACGGCAAGTCGATGGCCCTGGTGATCGACTTCGCCGAGACCATCGCGCCGGCCGGCGACATGTCGAACCTCCAGGCGGAGGACCGCTTCGTGCTGGCCACGCTGGTGAAGTGGGCGTCGGACCCGCAGTTCCTCGACGGCGACCTGTCGATCGTGCTGGTGGTGGAGAACCTCGCCGACCTCACCCCGCGCATCTCGCGCAACCCCTACGTCGCGAACATCGAGATCAACCTCCCCACCGAGGACGAGCGGCTCGAGTTCGTGAAGTGGAAGCTCGAAGGCAAGAAGCTGCAGTCGGTGTCCGACGTCAGCCTGCAGGCGCTGGCGAAGATGACCGCCGGCCTCTCGCGCATCAACCTCGACCGGCTGCTGACCGAGGCGATCGAGGCGGGGCTGCGGATCACCACCGAGACCCTCAAGGAGAAGAAGAAGGAGATCATCCAGGCCGAGTGCCACGGGCTGCTGGAGTTCATCGAGCCCGAGTACACGCTCGACGTCGTCGCTGGCCACGCCAAGGCCAAGAAGATGCTGCGCGACGCCTCGGGGGCGCTGAAGAAGGGCCGCATCGAGGTGATGCCGATGGGCTACCTGGTGTCGGGGCCGGTGGGCACCGGCAAGACCTTCCTGGTGACGTGCTTCGCCGGGGAAATCGGCGTGCCGTGCGTGAAGTTCCTCAACTTCCGCAGCCAGTGGCAGGGCGTGACCGAGGCGAACCTCGAGAAGATCTTCAACCTGCTCAAGGCGTTGTGGCCGGTGGCGGTGATGATCGACGAGGCCGACGCGTTCCTGGGAGACCGTGATGCGGGCGGCGACTCCGGCACCTCGAGCCGCATCTTCGCGTCGATCGCCAGCTTCATGGGCAACACGGCCTACCGCGGGAAGATCGTGTGGTTTCTGCTGACGTGCCGCCCCGACCTGCTGCCCATCGACTTGAAGCGCCAGGGGCGCGCCGAAGAGCACATCGCGCTGTTCTACCCGCAGACCGATGCCGAGCGCGCCGAGCTGTTCACCGCGATGCAGAAGAAGACCAGGGTGAAGGTCGAGGTGCCCGACTTCGCGAAGCTGACCGGCGGGGCCCCGTACTCCGGCGCCGACATCGAGGCGATCCTCGTGCGCGCGAAGTTCCGCGCGGTGGTCGAGGGGCGGGAAGAGGTGACCGCCGCCGACGTCGAGCACGTGCTCAGGGACTTCGTGCCGCCGAGCTACCCGCTGGAGATCGAGCTGCAGAACCTGGTGGCCGTGCAGGAGTGCACCAGCCGGGACCTGCTGCCCGAGGTGTTCCAGAAGCTCGAGCGCGAGTTCGTCACGCGGCGCGTGCGCGAGATCAAGACGCTCCTCGAAGAGCGTTGAGCTGGCCGAAGCCCCTTCGCCCCGCGTGCGCAGGGTGAAGGGCGTCCTGTCACGTCACTCGATGCGCCAGGTCACCGGCGCGAAGTCTTTCTTCCGCGCGGGCGCATCTTCCGGGGCCAGGGACGACGAACCCGAGTGCAGCGTGCCGGCCAGCGTGGCGATCACCTGCACGTCGTGGGTCCACAGTGCACCGTTGCCCAGGGCCGGCAGGTGCAGGGTGAGCAGGCCGTCTTCCGTTTCGTAGCGGAGAATCGCGCCGCTCGAGACGAGCCTGGTGAGCGCGGTCGAGTCGGCCTGCACGCCGGCGGGCAGCGAGAACTGGAGCTTCATCGCCGTGCCGCCGGGCACCGCCGCGGTGAGCGTCACGTCTGCCGGCAGACCCACCTTCACGCTCTTCGGCAGCGCGGTCTGCAGCTCGAGGCCTCCGCCCGGCTCGTCCTTCCATGGGGCGTAGGAGATGAGCTGGAGCGCGTAGCCCAGGCCCGGCACCGCGGGCTCGGCCTTGAGCGTCCACTCGTGGGCACCGCCGCTGCCGGTGGCGTCGGCGTCGAGGTTGAGCACGTCCTTGAGGGTGTTGGCGTCGAAGGTGCCGGAGGTCATTTCCTGGCCGTCGCGCAGCAGGGTGATCTTCACGCCGGCCGGCACGGGGTCCTTGAAGAGCTTCACTGCGGCGCGCAGCGCGACGAGGTTGGCCCGCCCATCGCCCCAGCCCGCGTAGGTCGAGTAGCCCGAGAGCAGGTAGGTCCCGAGGTCGGCGAGCGGGGCGTCCTTCACGCCGTCGAGGGCGAGGATGGCCATCGCGGTGGCCTCGTACGTCGAGGGGGCGAGCCCATCGGCGCGCACCACGCCCGGGTCCACCGCGAGGTACTTCCCGCCGTCACCTGCGTCGGTGAGCTTCTCCAGCACCAGCTTGCGCAGCGAGTCGCCGATGCCGCCGACGAGGGCGCCCGACGCGAGGATGGCCGCGGCGGTGTAGCCGTCGTTCACCCGCGGGGCGTTGCGCTCGAAGGCGCCCGAGGCCTTGAGGGTGACCGCGGTGGCGCGCTGCCGGGCGGCCGGGGAGTCCATCGAGGCGCGCGTGGCCCGCACGCAGTCGGAGGTGGTGACGAGCAGGCGCTGCAGCGTCCACCCCGTCGCGCCCTGGCACGTGCCGTCGGCGCGCTGGCCCTGCGCGACCTGCATCGCCAGGCGCTCGCCCAGGCGCACCAGCACCGGGTTCTGCGGGTGCGCGAGGGCGGCCTCGGCCAGCAGCGTCGCGGTGTCGATCGACGGCGAGCGCGCGTACTGCATCACCCGCTGTGTCGCGAGGATCGACAGGTCGCGGATGACCGCTTCATCGGGCTGGGCCCCCAGCGAGCGGACCAGCACCGGGGCTTGCCCGAGGAGCTGCAGCAGGTAGGCGTCTTCGGCCACGCCGCCACGGCCCGGCGCCGCCGAGAGCTCGTTGCGCACCAGGCCCAGCGCACCCGGGTACACCTGCACGCGCACCGCCTCGGTGCCGGGGAGCGGGGTCGCGGGGCCGGTCAGCGTGAAGGTGCGGGGCGCGGCGAGCGTGCCGGCCCTGCTCTGCACTTCGCGGCGGCCGGCGGGCTTGAGCTCGATGGCCTTCTCCACGGCGTCGGTGTTGCCGAGCGTGGCCTTGAAGACCGCGGTGCCTGGCTTGGTCGTCGCGAGCGTGACGTACTGGAGCGCGTTGCCGAAGGCCGGCACCTTCACCGAGCCGCCGTTCGACGACAGCGTGCCGCCGGTCGCGGCGAAGGTGATCGCGCTGGTGACGTCGGCGTCGGTGGTGTTGACGACCTGCACCGGCAGCCGCACGGTGTCCCCCGCGTAGAGGAAGGGCGGCATCACCGGCTCGACGTAGGTGGGGAGCGTGCCGAGGAAGCTGGCGACGCTGCCAGCCTGGCTGCCCTGCCGGGAGTGGGCGAGGGCCAGCACGCGCCAAGTGGTGAGGCGATCGGGCACCCTCACCGGGACGTTGGCGAGGCCCTGCGCGTCGGTGACGATGAGCGGCTCGAAGAGGAAGGTCTCGGGGAACCACGCGCGCGTCGCCGCGGGCTCGCCCCCTCCACCTTCGCCATCGAGTTCCGTCCCGTCCACCTGGATGTCCTTCTTGCCTCCGAGCACGCCGACGCC
>JBBRUE010000592.1:0-4934 GCA_038248085.1 Myxococcales bacterium
GAGCCGCGCCGCGAGGGCCTCACCGGTCCACCCCGCGCGGAGATCGTCGAGCGCCCGGCGACGCGCCACCCGCGCATCGTCGAGGTAGCCGAGCGACTGGGCACGGCTCAGCGTCTCTTCGATCACCTCGCGGGTGAAGCCGCGCCGCTCGAGCGCGGCGGCGAGCTGGGCGCGCGTCTTGTCGCGCCCCGCGAGGAGCTTCGTTGCCTGGGTCAATGCGTCGGGGGCCTCTTTCGCCACGGGGTGAAAGTACTGTGCTACGCGCGCCGCATGCATCCGTTGATCGCGCGCTACCTCGATCTCCCGGCGGCCCTCGCCACCCTCGACAAGCTCGACACCGAGTCCACCCTCGACTCCGAGGAGTCGGCCTTCATCGCCGCCGCGGCAGCCTTCCCCAAGGCGCGCGACAGCGTGCTCAAGGCGCGCGGGTCGAAGAAGCCCTCGTCCGAGGCGCAGCAACAGCTCATCGTGCTGGCCACCCGGGCCGCGGCCGCGCGCATCACCTTCGACCCGGTGCTCGGCCCCCGCGTCAGCACCGCGAAGACCGCCCTCGTGCAGGAAGGGGCCTCGCCTGCGGAGGCCGACGATCTGATCGCCCACGCCGTGCTCGAAGAGGCGTTCGGCTACGCCGAGGACCCGACCACCTTCGACGCCGCCTACCTCGCCGAGACCCTCGAGTCCCTGGCGCACCTCGCCCAGGTGTCCCAGGACACCGTGGACGACTGGCTGGAGGCGTTCGCCAAGCAGGGCGCCGTGGGTGATCGCGCGCTGTTCCTCAAGGTGGCCGAGCTGGTGCTCGAGAGCGCGTGGAGCGAGGGGCCGCAGCCCGTCACCCCCGAGCACCTCGATGACGCCATCGAGCAGCTCGCCGACACCGTCGCCGGCTCGGAGTTCGCGAAGGCCGTGGCCACGATGAAGCAGTTCCTCGGGTTCCTCGCCGGCCAGCAGGTGATCGGCAAGGAGCGCCTCCGTCGCCTGGAGCAGATCCTCCAGAGCGCGACCGCCCAGGGCGCCGAGGTGCAGGACGACGCCGCCGACGGCGAGCCCGACGAAGACGACTGATCACTCGTCGGGGCCACCCGCGACCTGGAACACCCAGGGGAAGGTGATCGCCACCTCCTGGCCGCTCGACGGCTCGGGGAAGCTCCACCGGCGCACGCGCTGCACGATGCACGCTTCGACGGTCGCGTTCGACAGGCCGCTCTCGGCGATCTGCGCCGTCTCCACTGCGCCGGAGGCCGCGATGGTCCACGCGACCGTCACCTTGCCGGCGAGTGACGGCGTCTTCGCGAGCTCCGACTCGTAGCAGAAGCGGATCTCGTTCTGGTGCCGCCGCACGACCTTGAGCACGAGGTCGCGGTCATACCCGGGCGTCAGGTTCGGGGTGCAGGATCGGCAGATGATGTCCTCCAGCTGGTGCCCGCGAAGCCCTCCGCCCGGTCCATTTCCCGGTCCGCGCCCGGGGCCGATGCGGCCGAGGCTCAGTCCGTTGCCATCGATGCCGCCGCCGAGGTTCCGGCCGCCCATGCCGCCGAAGCCGTCCGCCGCGACCTGGTGCCCCCCGGTGTTGCCGAGCGCGTCGAGCGCGGCGTCGATGCCCCCGCCCAGCCCCTTCTGGAAGATCCCCCCGCCCCCGCCGCCGAGGAGCCGCTGGAGCGTGTCCATCGCGGTGGCCTTCTTCGGGACCGGGGCGAAGTCGCGCACCGTCGCCTTCGCCACGGCCTCGTTGACGCGCTCCTCGAGGGCCACCTTCTTCCGCTCGGGCGGCGGCATCCACGGCGTAGCGACGAACCGCAGCACCGAGGGCGCGCCCCACATCGAGTCCTCCTCGGTGCGCGGGGTGATCACCAGCGCCGTCGCCAGCGCGATGAAGAGCATCAGGGTGTGGGCCATCACCAGCCCGAAGAACAGGTTCTCCTGCCGCGGGCTGACGGCGATCTTCTCGCTCCGCCGCTGGAGTCGCGCCTCGAGCGTGAGCTCGCCCGACTGCACGACGAGCACCTCGCCCAGTTCCAGCGCGGTGCGGCGACCCGGGTCGACCCACTGGCCGCTCCCGCGCTCGACCCAGGCCCGCGTTCCCCCCGCCGTCGCGATGATCGGCAAGGTCCCCTCCCAGCGGATCTCCACCCCGTCCACCGGCGAGCTCCGCTCCCCGGGCTTCACGTGCGCCACCGTCAACGGCCGCTCGGCCCAACGCAGCGCCAGCGCCAGCACGCGGTCGTCGTCCAGCGGGGCGCCGTCATCTCCGCGAAGCACACGACGGGTCGGCGGCTCGGTGCGCAGCTCCATGCTCTCTCCTCAGGTCGGAATGGCGCGCAAAAGAAAACCCGCGCGTGGGTGGACAGACATCCACTCACCGCGCGGGTTCCCGACCGTCAGGAGGCGTTCAGAAGCGTTCGATCTGGAAGTCGTCGTCGGGCTTCGGGGCTGCGGGCTTGGCCGGCGCGGCGGCAGGAGCCGGCGGCCGGGCCTGTTGCGCGGGGGCCGCCGGAGGCCGGCTGGCCTGGGGTGGCTGCTGCGCGGGCCCGGAGTTGCTGCTGTTCATCTGCGCGACATAGGCCGCGCTGCCCGGCGCGTGCTTCTCTTCGCCCGGCTTGCCGTCGAAGTCGTCCCACTTCGCGTCGGACGTCGAGCTGACGCCCTGGAAGCGGAGCGCGAAGTCGTCGGGGTTGGTCGCCTGACGCAAGGCCTCTGCGTAGGTCACGTGGTTCTGCCGCACGAGCATCATCAACGACTGGTCGAAGGTCTGCATGCCGTAGCCGACGTGGCCCTGGGCGATCGCGTCGGGGATCTCCTTGGTGCGATCCTTGTCCTCGATCATCTCCTTGATGCGCGAGGTGGCCTTCATGATCTCCACGGCGGCGACGCGGCCCTTCCCGTCGGCGCGCGGCACCAGGCGCTGCGAGACCACGCCCTTGAGCACCGACCCGAGCTGAATGCGGATCTGCTTCTGCTGGTGCGGAGGGAACGACGAGATGATGCGGTTGATCGTCTCGCCGGCGTCGAGGGTGTGCAGCGTCGACATCACGAGGTGGCCCGTCTCGGCCGCGTGGAGCGCGGTCTCGATGGTCTCGATGTCTCGCATTTCGCCCACCAGGATCACGTCGGGGTCCTGCCGCAGCGCGCTCTTGAGCGCCTGGCTGAACGACATCGTGTCCACCCCGACCTCGCGCTGGTTGATGATCGAGCGCTTGTCGCGAATGAGGAACTCGATCGGGTCCTCGATGGTGATGATGTGGTTGGTCTCGGTCGCGTTGATGTGATCGATCATCGCCGCCAACGTCGTCGACTTGCCCGAGCCGGTGGTGCCGGTGACGAGAATGAGGCCACGCTCCTCGAGCGCCATCTTCTCCAGCGTCACCGGGAGCATCAGCTCCTTGATCGACATGATCTTGAAGGGGATCACGCGGAGCACGGCGCCGATGGTGCCGCGCTGCTGGAAGACGTTCACGCGGAAGCGCCCCAGGCCGGGGACCCCGTAGGCGAGGTCCACCTCGTTGGTCTGTTTGAACTTCTCTTTCTGGAACTCATTCATGATGCCGAAGGCCATGCGCGCGACCTCCTCCGGGGGGAGGCGCTTGCCGTCTTTCAGCGGAACGAGCTGGCCATCGACCCGGAACATCGGGGGCAGGCCGGCCTTGAGGTGGATGTCTGAAGCCCCGCCTCGCAGCGCGATGGTGAGGATCTCGTTGAGGTCCATGTCAGACCCACGGTACCACGCAGTGTTCGTCCACCGTCACTGAACCAAAGCGGGGTGGCCCCAGAAACACATCGAGCCGCCCACCCGGTGAAGGGAGGCGGCTCGCGTGCAACGACTGTTCGGCGAATCAGCGCTTGGAGAACTGGAAGCGACGACGGGCGCCGGGCTGGCCCGACTTCTTACGCTCGACGGAGCGCGAGTCACGGGTCAGGAAGCCAGCCTTCTTGAGGGGCGGGCGGAATTCCGGGTTGAGGCGGGTGAGCGCGCGCGACAGCCCGTGGCGGATCGCGCCGGCCTGGCCCGAGAGCCCGCCGCCGCGCACGTTCACGGTCATGTCGACCTTGCTCATCTGCTCCAGCACCTGGAGGGGCTGGTTGATGATCATGATCGACGTCTCACACCCGAAGTACTCATCGAGCGGGCGACCGTTGACGATCATGGCGCCGGTACCGGCCTTCACCCAAACACGGGCGGTGGCCTCCTTGCGGCGACCAGTTGCGTAGAAACCTTCAGTGCCAGACTTGGCCATTGTCGTATCCGTTCTGAATTAAGCGTTGACCTGCTTGGGAGCAGGCTTCTGCGCGGTGTGCGGGTGCTTGTCGCCGGCGTAGACGCGAAGCTTGGTCATCATCTGCCGACCGAGCGCGTTGCGCGGCATCATGCGACGAACCGCGTGGAAGATGATGTCTTCCGGGTGCCGGCGCTGGAGGGTTTCGTAGTTCGAAGACTTCAGCGCGCCCGGGAAACCTGCCCGCGGCTGCCGGTAATACATCTTCTGGGAGGCCTTGTTGCCCGTGATCTTCACCTTTTCGGCGTTGATCACCACGACGTGATCGCCCGTGTCGATCGACGGCGTGTACATCGGCTTGTGCTTACCCTTCAGAAGGGTAGCGATCTGGCTGGCGGCGCGACCAAGCACTTTTTCGGACACATCGATGATGTGCCACTCGTGCTTGATGTCTTTCGCCTTCGCGCTGTACGTACGCTGGTGCGGCATGGCTTTGGAAACCTCGATCAGAAAGGGCGGCCCTGCTACCTGTCGTTGCTCTGGGTGTCAAGGCCCTTTGCCGGGGCCGCCGCTGCTTCTTTCTCGATCTTGAGCCGATCCCGCAGGCTGGCGAAGAACCCCTGCTCCTTCGGCGTGGGGGGCCCCACGGGGATCGCCGAGAGCTCGATAAGCTCGCACAGTTGTTCGGGAATATCGGCGAGGAACCGGCTCGGGGTCCGCAGCACC
>JBBRUE010000593.1:0-4930 GCA_038248085.1 Myxococcales bacterium
CCGGCGCGCATTGCGGCCCGCCTGGTGCACGCTCGAGGCGTTGCCGTGGGCCGCGGTGAAGGCGGTGGCGAGGTGGCGGGCGATCTCCGGCAGCAGCGGAGCGCCGGCGTTGTGATCCCAGAAGATCACGCTTCGTCGGACGACAGCAGCGAGACGCCGCGCTCACCCTCGACGCCGAAGGCTTCCTTGAAGCGGCGCAGCACGTCGCGCTTGAAGGCCTCGCGCTGCGACTTCTTGCCCGCCAACGGCAACCGCGCGCCGGCCATGCTGCCGTGCCCACCGGCGGAGCCGCCGAGCGACGCGCACGTCTCGCGGATCAAGCGACCCGCGTTCATGCGTTTGTCCGTCACCCGCAGCGAGAGGTAGAGCTGGCTGCGGTAGCTGCCGAAGGCCAGCGACCACTTGGGGCCCTCGATGAACGAGAGCCGCTCCGCGACCTCCGCCACCATGTCGGGCGAATACACGTCGCCGAGATCGGTGACCACCGCCGCGGTGTACAGCCGGGCCTTCTCGATCGCCGCGTGGAACAGCCGAAAGTAGCGCACCGGCAACTCCGGGTGCTCGATGTGCGAGAGCAGCTCGCGATCGATCTGCGGAAAGAGCCACAGGTAGCATTCGACGTCGGGGTCCTTCGTCTGCCGGCCCAGGTCCCGCGTGTCGGCCTTGATGCCGTAATACAGCGCCGTCGAGAGCTCGGGCCGGGGCTCGATCTTCGCGGCCCGCAGGTACTCGACCAGCATCGTCGAGGTCGCGCCGTAGGCCCCGCCGAGATCGGCGAAGGGCGTCGCCACCGCCTCGTCGCGCAGCGGGTGGTGGTCGATCACGATGTCCGCCAGCAGCTCGCCGGGGAGCGCGTGGTTGCCGACGGTCTGCTGCGTGTCGACCAGCCCGAAGAGATCGTACGCCCCGAACTCGACCTTTTCGACGTGCCGCAGCGGCACCTTGAGCGTCTTGACGAACGCCGCGTTCTCCGCGCGCCCGATGATCCCGCCGTAGGCGATGTCCGTCGGCACGCCCACGCGCTCGGTGAGCACGGTGGCCAGCGCCCACGCCGACGCCATGGAGTCGGGATCGGGGTTGTCGTGGGTCATCACCAGGCCCCGCCGCCGGCCGCGGAAGAGCTTGGTCAGCCGCTCGATCTTCTCCCGGGGAGGGAGACTCGCGACTTCGAGTGCTGAGGCCGCGAGCGCCATCCGGTCACCGGTAGAAGCGCTGGAGGTCTTTGAAGTACTTCAGGCCGTTGTCGAGCGAGTTCTCCATCGAGTCCATCATCAGATTCGAGAAGGTGGTGAAGCTCGAACGGAACGTCTCGTAGTACTTTGACCGATCGACCGAGACGATCACCACGGGCAGGAACCCGTTCCTGATCAGGATGAAGTTGGTCAGCATGCGGCCGACCTTTCCGCTCGTGTCGGTGAACGGGAAGATCTTGATGAACTCGTGCTGCACGCGCGCCGCCTGCAGGAGCGGGTGGAACTCGCGGAACTCCGAGCTCGCCGTCCAGTCGAGCAGCTTCTCGAGCTGCGGCTGCACCTTCGCGGGCTGCGCGATCTCGTGGAGGTACGTCTTGTGGAGCGGGATGTCCTTGCGGAACCCGGCCTTGTCGCGCTCCTTGGTGAGCTCCTTCTCGGTGCGCTCCCGGCGCTCGGCCTGCGCGCGCGCGTGCTGCGCATCGGGCGTGTTGCCCGAGAGCAGATCGTGCACCCGCCTGACGAAGGTCATGGTGATCGCCCCGTGCTTCTTCGACGTCTTCGCCTCTTCGCGAATGAAGTCGACCGCGGCCTTGTGGTTGCGGATCTCCCAGACGATCGGGAGCAAGGACGCCTCGGCGACCACCGCGCCCGGGTGCAGCGCTGCGGTCAGTTCCTGCGGTGAGTAGATGGATCCTTCGAGGGCACAGTCGTGGTGCACCCAGGCCATCTCCAACTTGTCCAAAAAGTCCTGCACCTCGGGGCGCTTCAGCTGCAAAACGTCCCGAATCTTCTTGGTCTTCTCTTCGATCGACTGAAACCGCTCTTTCACGGTCGCGGAACCTAGTCGATCCAGACGTTTTTCGCTACGCCGAAGGGCTTAAGTCGATGATCTGGCAAGGGAATTCAGGTGCCCCCGGCGACCCCAACCGGGCCATTCTTGACGGCGAAGCATGGGAATCGAACCCACCGACCGACGCTCGCGCGCCAGCCCAACGGTTTTGAAGACCGCGCCGGTCACCAGACTCGGCCGCTCCGCCACCGACGCTCGTAGCCCGAACCGAACACCTCAGTCGAGGCCGCGATCGTAGAGCTCGTCTTCGTCGAGGCCGAGCAGGTGCCCGACCTCGTGCAGCACCGTGATGCGGATCTCCTCGAGCAATTCTTCGCGGGTGTGGGCGAAGCGCTCGAGGTTCTTCTGGAAGAGGGTGATCCGCGTCGTCTCGTGGTGACCTGCGTGCGTGTCGAGGCGCTCGGTGATCGGCGTACCCTGGAACACGCCGAGGATCGTGGGCGACAGGCCCTCGGCGATCTCCGCGTCGGACGGGAGCGGCTCGACGGTGATCACCGCGTTGTCGAGGTGCGGCTTCGCGTGGTCGGGCAGCAGCGCGATCGCCTCGCCTACCGCCAGGTCGAAGTCGGCGACCGTCATCTTCACCGGGGCCGGGAACTCCTCGGGGTCCAGGGCGCGGGCCTTCTCCAGCCAGGGGTCGGGGTTCTCGCCGCGGCGCTCCGCGAGCAGCCCGAGGTAGTGGAAGGACCACGGCTCCTCGGGGTAGTCGCGGCTGAGCCGCTCGAAGCCCTTCTTCGATTCAGGGAAGCGGCCCTGCTCGAAGAGGGTGATCGCCCGCTCCAGCTGCGCCTCGCCGTGCTCCGGGTCGAGCTGGAGCACCCGGGCAAAGGCGTCGAGGGCGTCTTCGAACTCGCCGAGCTGGTTGAGCGCGATGCCCCGCAACAGCTCGAGCTCGATCGACGCGGCTTCTTCGCGGCGGGCGACCGGCTCGGCTCGCACGAGGAGCGCGAGGCCTGCTTCGATGCGCTCGCGATCGTCGCCCGGCAGGCGGATCTTCACGTCCGCGGCGGCGATGAGCCCGGTGGTGTGCTTCGGGTCGAGCGACAGCAGCCGCTCGAAGACGGCGTCGGCCGCCTCGAAGTCGCCCAGCTCACCGAGCGCGAGGCCCTTGATCTCCAGCGCGTCGAGATCGTCGGGCGCTTCGGCCAGCACCTGGTCGGTCAGCGCGCAGGCGTCCTCCAGCTCGCCGTCTTCGAGGGCCTGCTCCGCCATTTCCAGCGTCTGTTCGAGCGTGAGCGACATCGTGTCGAGCCTCATACCAGCCCGGATGCATTCGTGTTATTCGTCGCGCGCCATGACGCTTGAAGCGGGGCGGGTGACCAGCATTCTCGTCGTCGACGACGACGAAGGGACGTTGAACCTCCTCGCCACCTTTCTGCGCCGCAACGGCTACCGCGTGCTGACCGCCGCCAATCCGGTGCGCGGCCTCGAGCTGCTCACCGCCGATGACGTCAAGCTGGTCATCACCGACCTCATGATGCCGCACGTCGACGGCATCGCCTTCACCCAGCAGATCCACGCGCTCGAGAAGTACCGCGACGTGCCGGTGATCATGATGACGGCCTTCGGCAATGACGCCGTGCTCGACAAGAGCATGCGCCGGGGCGTCGCGATGACGCTCTCGAAGCCCCTGGTGTTGTCCAAGCTGCTGGATCTCGTCGGCTTCGCCACCGCGCCGTCGCCGGCCTCGCTCGACTCCCGTTGACAATTCCCCAGCGCTCCTTAGTTTGGCGCTCGCATGGCGCGAGTGCTAACGCCCGCGCCTGGCAGAAAACCAGTTCTTCTTGGAGGTTACAAAATGGCAGCGAAAGAAATCTTCTTCCACCAGGGCGCGCGCGAGGCAATCTTGCGCGGGGTTCGTGTTCTCTCTGACGCGGTGGCTGTGACGCTTGGGCCCAAGGGCCGCAACGTGGTGATCGAGAAGTCCTTCGGCTCGCCGCTGGTGACCAAGGACGGCGTGACCGTGGCCAAGGAGATTGAGCTTTCGGACCCCGTGGAGAACATGGGTGCCCAGTTGGTGAAGGAAGTAGCCAGCAAGACGGCTGACCAGGCCGGCGACGGCACAACGACCGCTACCGTACTGGCCCAGGCCATCTACGCGGCCGGCTCGAAGAACGTGGCCGCCGGGGCTAACCCGATGGACCTCAAGCGCGGCATCGACAAGGCCGTCGAGCTCGTCGTCGCCGAGGTCAAGCGGCTCAGCAAGCCGGTCGACGGCAAGAAGGGCATCGCGCAGATCGGCACCATCTCTGCCAACGGCGACGAGACGATCGGCAACATCATCGCCGACGCGATGGACAAGGTCGGCAAGGAAGGCGTCATCACCGTCGAGGACAGCAAGGGCCTCGAGACCGAGCTCGACGTCGTCGAAGGCATGCAGTTCGACCGCGGCTACATCTCGCCGTACTTCGTCACCAACCGCGAGCGCATGCTGGTCGAGCTCGAAGATCCGTACATCCTGATCTCCGAGAAGAAGATCAGCGCGATGGCCGACCTCGTCCCGCTCCTCGAGCAGGTGGCGCGCGCCGGCAAGCCGATGCTGATCATCGCCGAAGAGGTCGAGGGCGAGGCGCTCGCGACCCTCGTGGTCAACAAGCTGCGCGGCGTGCTGAACATCGCGGCCGTCAAGGCCCCGGGCTTCGGCGATCGCCGCAAGGACATGCTCAAGGACATCGCGACGCTGACCGGCGGCACGGTGGTCAGCGAGGACCTCGGCATCAAGTTCGAGACCCTCACCCTGGCCGAGCTGGGCCGCGCGAAGAAGATCACCATCGACAAGGACAACACCACGCTCGTCGACGGCGCCGGCAAGAAGGCCGACATCGACGCGCGCATCAAGCAGATGCGGGCGCAGATCGAGGAGACCACCTCGGACTACGATCGCGAG
>JBBRUE010000594.1:0-4906 GCA_038248085.1 Myxococcales bacterium
CCTCGAGCAGCAGCGCCTCGAAGTTCTGCACCCGGCCGACGTCGCGCCGGGTGAAGCCGAGGTCGACGAGGTCGAAGCAGTTCCCCACCCAGTCGGACGAGACGAAGGTGTCGTAGCCGCGCGCCGCGAGCAACCGGGGCACCACGTCGGGACGGGCGTCGACCGCGGCCACCTCCTCGCGGCTGGGGTACATGCTGCGGATCCCGTGCTCCGGCGGGAAGAGCCCGGTGAAGAAGGTCACCCACGACTCGAGCGTGCTGGCGGTCGAGACGTGGTGGTTGGTGAAGTCGACCGCCGTCTTCGAGAAGGCATCGACGTTGGGCGTCAGCCCCGCGTGCACCGCCCCGTGCACGCCCACCCGGTCGAACCGCCACGAGTCCGTCGCGATGATCAGCACGTTGAGCCACGGCTGGGGACCGGCCCGCGGGGGTGCCGGCTTGCGCGCCGCGAGGCCGCCGAGAGCCAGCAGCACGAGCGCCGAGACCAGCCGGGTCCGGGGACGGGTGACGACTTGGAGAAACGCGACGACGCACAGCGCGAGGAAGAGCGCGGTGAGCGCGTGCAGCACGTGGTGGCGCTGCAGCGCGTAGAAGTCGATCGACGGCAGCTTGCGCGCGACGGTGTCGAAGAGCCCCGGGCCCCCGACCAGCACCGGGCCCAGCGCGATCACCAGCAGCCCGAGGTCGGCGACGAAGACCTGCAGGAGGAGCGGCAGCCGCGACACCTCGCGCAGGAAGGGGCGCGTGAGCAGGGCCGCCAGCAGGGCGAGCAACGCGTACGCGGGGATCAGCCGGGCCTGCCCGAGGAGCACGGTGCCGAGGTATGGCCCCCGCGCCAGCGCCGCGAAGCGCTCGTTGATGCCGTCGGCGAGCGCGACGAAGCCCACCACCGAGGCGAGGTAGAGCGCCCCCATCAGCGCGAGCTGGACCTTCAAGACCTGGAGGAAGCGAGGCGACTTCACGGGAGAGAGCGCTCGTACACCAACTCGAGCCCACGCAGGCCCCGCTCAGAGCCCGGCGCTGTTGAAGAGGAGCGCGGAGCGGAAGGTCACCGGCTGCCTACTCGAGTCCGCCGAGCAGCCGTCGCCGTCGCAAGCGCATCAGCCCGCCCCACACGTCCTGCACGGGAACGCCGAGCGCCTTCGCCAGCAGCTCGTCGCGCGTGGCCACGAGCTCGTCGTCGTCCTTCGGCGCGGGCACCATCACCCCTTCGCGCAGCCGCTCGAGCAACCGACGATCGAAGTCGAGATCCCGCAGGAACTGCTGCGTCACCGTCTCGACGATGCGCATCGCGGCGTCCGGGCTCGTCGCATCGGAATATGTGCCGCCGGTGGAGATCGACAGCCGGCGGAAGGCGGACTCCATCACCTGGTCGTGCGGCGTCAGCGACAGCGCGTGCACGAAGAGCCCCTCGGTCTCCATGCGGTTGGCGACGTCGTCGAGGGTGAGGCCGGTGGGGTCGGTCTGGTAGGCGTCGCCGGGCGCCCCCACGCTGTGCGGCGGCGCGTCGCCGATGAGAATGACGACGCGGTAGCTCCCTTCGGCCCACGGCAGCTCGAGGCACTGCACGAGGCCCGCGAAGACCGCCTCGGGTGCGTCGCCGCCACCGTCGACCTTCGCGTCGTTGATCGCCTGGCGGACCTTCTCGACGTCGGTGGTCAACGGCTCGACCTGCAGCAACTTCGGGCCGTCAGAGTGATCGCGGTACCCGACGAGGCCGACGCGGAGATCGTCCTTCAGCTCCGTCTTCAGCGCGTCGAGCACCCGGCCGATGTGCGCGCGGGCGGCGTTGATCAGCCCGCCCATGCTGCCGGTGAGGTCCACGCAGAAGACGAGGTCGAGTCGGCCGAGCATGTCGCGCACTGTACCGACACCCGTGGGTGACACCCGGGGGCGGGCTTCGTTTGTGGCCAGGGCCTTCTTCCGGTGACCCTGCGGTCATGAAAACGCCGAAGGCCGCTCTCTTCGCCTCGCTCCTCGCCGCCACGGCCTGTGGACCGGTCGTCGAAGAGACGGGGAACTGGGACGAGTACGCGACCACCTCGCAGGACCTGGTGGTGTGCGCCACCGGCCCCACGGTGCAGGGCATCGACGTCAGCTACTACCAGGGCACCATCAACTGGGCGGCGGTGCACGGCGCGGGCAAGGCCTTCGCCATCGCGCGCATCGGCGACGGCACGTACAAAGACCCGACGTTCGCGTCGCACTGGGCAGCCATCAAGGCGAACGGGATGATCCGCGGCGCGTACCAATTCTTCCGCCCGAACATCGACCCCATCGTCCAGGCCGACATCGTCATCGCCGCGGTGGGCCGGCTCGGGGCCGGTGACCTGCCGATGGTGCTCGACGTCGAGGCGCCCGGCTCGATTCCGTCGCCGGCCGTCTACAACACGCGCATTCACCAGTGGATGACTCGGGTGGAAGCGGGCACCGGCAAGAAGCCGATCATCTACACCGGCAAGTACTACTGGGCGAACATCAACACCGCCGACTTCGCGAGCAACCCGCTGTGGCACGCGCAGTACACGACGGCCACCTGCCCCAACATCAGCAACCTCTGGAGCACATGGAAGCTGTGGCAGTACCGCGGGGGCCCGGTGTCTGGAATTCCCGGCGGCACCTGCGCTGGCATCAGCGGGTCCGTCGACCTCGACTTCTTCAACGGCTCGCTCACCGACCTCAAGGCCTTCGCGGGCCAGCAGACCTGTACGCCGCACTGCGAGGGCGACGTGATGGTCGGCGCGGACTGCGGACGCGGGGACTGCGGCGTGTACGGCTCGAGCTGCGTGAAGGACACGCTCGGCCTGCGCTGCGTCTTCTCGGCGTGCCCCGCGACGGGAGAGAAGGACGTGTGCCTCGACGATGGGCACCTCGCGCACTGCAAGAACGGGGTGGTCTCGACACCGGCCGACTGCGGCGCCTTCGCGGGCCGGTGCTCGACAGCGAACGCCCCGACGGGTGCGCGCTGCGTCTCGCTCTTCTGCGCGGGGAGCATGACCGAGGTGCCGCAGCCCAGCGAAGGCTGCTGGCCGCAGAGCCCCGCGCGCCTCGCGACGTGTGACGCCAACGGCGCGTTCACCTTCTCGCCGTGCGCCGCGGGCGAGCAGTGCTCCGTCATCGACGGGCCGCACTGCGAGCCGAAGACCTGCCCCGCGACCGGAACGGCCGACGTCTGCAGCGGCGACAAGATCGCGCACTGCGTGGAGGGCTCGGTCGTCTCGGCCGTCGACTGCGGTGCCTCGAGCGGCGTGTGCAGCTCGGCGGGAGGAGAGGCGCGCTGCGTTTCGCGGGACTGCGTGACCGACCCGACCCAGGCGCCCGTCGCGCACAGCACCTGCCTGCCGACCGGGTGGCTCGCGACGTGCGGCGACGACGGAGCGGTCACCCGCGCCGAGCCCTGCGTCGACGGGTTGAGCTGCGTGGTGGCCGAGGGCCAGGCGAGCTGCGTAGCGGCTCCGGTTCAGCCGGAAGACGCGGGGTCCGCGATGGGCGGCGGCGAGCTGGCGGCGGACGGAGGCGTTCCCGACTCGAGCTCGATCGCGCTGCCGGCGGCCATGACGGCCGTGCGCGGAGGCTGCAGCTCGACCCCTGGGGCCCTGGTGTTGCTCGTGCTCGCCCTCGTCCGTCAACGGCGGCGCTGAGTTCATCGCCCGGCTGGCTGGCGGACGAGAACCGAGGGCCACGTGCTACGCGCCCTCCATGGCCGAGTCACTGAAGGCGCTGCTCGAAGCCGCCCGGGGCTGCACGCTCTGCGTGAAGCACCTGCCTCATGCGCCCAACCCGGTGTTCCGCCTCGCCCGTGGCGCGCGGATCCTGCTGGTCGGCCAGGCGCCCGGCGCGAAGGTGCACGAGTCGGGCGTGCCGTGGGACGACGACTCCGGAGATCACCTGAGGGAATGGCTGGGCGTCGATCGCGCGCGCTTCGACGATCCGAACCTGTTCGCGCTGCTCCCGATGGGCTTCTGCTGGCCGGGACGGCGCGCGGGCGGCGATCTGCCTCCGCGACCGGAGTGCGCCCCGGCGTGGCACGACCGCCTGCGCGCGCACCTGCCTGGGCTCGAACTCACGTTGTTGATCGGCCAGTACGCGCAAGACCACTACCTCGCCGGGAGCCAGAAGGCGTCCCTCACCGAGACGGTGCGGAACTTCGAAGCGTACCTCCCGAAGGTGCTCCCGCTCCCGCACCCGAGCTGGCGGAGCAAGCTGTGGATGAAGAAGAACCCCTGGTTCGCGAAGAAGCTGCTGCCACGGCTCCGCAACCGGGTCGCGGCCGCGGGTCAGTGAGCGGCCCGGTGAAGTGCCGACGCGCGTCGCGCGAGCGCCCGCCTCCTGAGGCTGACGAATGGGGCCGAGGTGCAGCCGATCCCGCTCCCGAAGACATCTGAGGTCCGCCGGGCCCGAGGCCACGCGCACCCCGGTTCACACCGCGCTGCGCCATCGCACTTCCTGCGCCCTCAGCGCGATCTGCGCAGCGCCTCGACTCTGCCCCGAGCGCCGCGCCGCCTGCACTGCGGCGCTTCACCCTGGAGGCGAGTCCCCTCCCGTCACCCGCTGCGATCTGCGTGAACCCCCGCACGTCCTGCGCCGGCGGGACTTCGGTGCGTGGTTCGGGCGTTGCAGCCGTGAGCCCCATGAGCCGGCCCCGTCGTGAGCGCACGCTGACCCTGATCATCGCCTACAAGTTCGGGCGCGCCGGGGCGTCGGTCGTCGTCGCGGTGGTGCTCCTCGTGCTGTCGGCCCTGGGGGTGACCGATCACGTCGAGCACTTCGTGCAGAACATCCACGATCACGCGGCCAGCGAGCTGAACCTCACGGTGTCCGCCCTCGCCTTGAGCGCGCTCGCGC
Source organism: Myxococcales bacterium (assembly GCA_038248085.1). Taxonomy (GTDB): domain Bacteria; phylum Myxococcota; class Myxococcia; order Myxococcales; family Myxococcaceae; genus Archangium_A. Next base: position 4,845 of record JBBRUE010000594.1, read on the forward strand.
CCCAGCACCTGCTGGTGGCCTTTGGCGCGCTGCTGCTCGACGCGCTGCTGCTGGGGGTCGAG
>JBBRUE010000595.1:0-4901 GCA_038248085.1 Myxococcales bacterium
CCGTCGCGGCCGGCGCGGCCTTTCGCCGGGGCGCAGCGGCCGTCTCGTCACCCTCGTGCCGCCGCCGCGCAGGCACCTCACCTCGTTCCACGGTGTCTACGCCCCCAACTCCGCCTTGCGTCCCGTCGTCACGCAGCCGCTGGTGCCGGAGGTGGCCGTGCCGAGCCCGAGTCCGACGCCCCCGAAGAAGCAGCAGCGGCGGCTCGACTGGGCGACGCTGCACCAGCGGCCGGGGCACCGACGTGCTGCGCTGTCCTTGTGGGGGGCGGCGCTCCATCCGCGCCCTCCACTCTACCCGCGAGCAGGCGGAGTCCAGGCTGATGGAACTCGGCCTTCCGCTCCCCGCTCGCGTCCTGCCGCCGGCCACCGTCCCGCCTCAGCGCCTTCTCGCCGTCTGACAGCAGCACTTCCGGCACGCGCTCGAGCACTTCGGGGAGAAGCGGACCGATCAGGCCGCCCTCGTAGAGCTCGAGTTGGTGAAGGACGCCTCCTTTCTTTCTGTGACTTCGTGCTTCTGCAACGATTGACCGGGAGTTTCGCTGGGTCGTAGATGAGACGCGTGAGCTTCGACCTGAAGATCAAGTTGCCGAAGGGGTTCGAACCGCCCGTCCAGTCTGTGGAGATGCCAGCACTGAAGAGGGACCGTGACCGCAGCGAGGAAGAGGACCGGGTTTGGCAGCAGAAGAAACATGAGCAGGCGCTTCAGAGAGCGAAAGAGTCGGCATGGGCGCCGTTCTCGAGGACCCTGACAGTGCAAAGCATGGCGTTCGTCAACGAAGTGCTTGGCCGGTGTGGGGCCACCTTTCGCAACTCGGCGCCGGGCAGTGCGAACATTGGGGCGATGCTTCCACCCGGACCGAGCGGAGAGGTTGACCAACGCAAGCTTGGCTCCAACGATGGATGGCTTCTCACGCCAGCGGAGTGCGCCTTCGTAGCCGATCGACTCAGAGTCTGGCTCGACGGCGGGGGAGAGGTGTTCCAGTTTCGCGATCGCTCATGGAACCTGACGCCCACTGCGCAGGAAAAGGACGACATCGCGAACCGACGGTTCCTCTACGACCTGTGCGCCTTCCTCTCGCGCGCAGAAGGGCATGGCGGCCTTGAGGTTTGGTGACCGGTCGTCGCGGTCGAGATTGTTGATGCCGTTGTTCGTCTCAAACACGTGCGGCCTCTGCCGGTCGATCGATTTCTGACGCGCGCCGGCTGAAGCTCGTCCATGCTCGGTATATTCGGCACCACCGCAGAGGCCCTGAAATGTCAACGGAGTGCTTTGACGTCGAGATCGCGAGCCTGGATGGGCCTGTCGTGGAGTTGATGTGCACGACCACGACCGCGGGTGGCGCGAATGATTACGCCACGACGAAATCCTTCGTGCTGCTCTGTCTCTTTGATGCGGCGCGAGAGAGTTCGCAGCGCTGTCCGCTCGTCCAGGCGCTGGGCGAATTGGACTTCGACGAAAATGCCAACGATGGGCAATTCTATTCGGAGCACGTCGGCACCTTCGTCCGCTCCGTCACGCTCGTTCGACGCGAGGGGATCGTCGATAGCCCCGCGGAGTGGTCCGACAGGCGCAGCGCCTCTGCGCGCCAGCTGACGCAGAGTGGCGTACCGAACGAGCGCTTGGATGCGCTGCTCGATGAGAAGTTCCCACGGCACCGCTTCTTGTTGCGAGCCGAGATGACCAACGCCCAATGGCTCACTGGCATCAAGAAGGGCGTGCGCTTTGGAACTACGGCCTATGACGTGCTGTATCCCGATTCGGCAGAGTGATCGCATCTTGACCCGCTTGGCGCGGTCCGCGGCCTTCCGCAGGTCCCAACCGAGCGCGAACGTCTGAGCGAAGACCGTCGCGATGCGAATGGCGATGTGGCTCGCGCTCACCCCGCTGGTCTGGGCGCCGGGGGTGGTGAACGTGCCGCTGGCGAGTGGCATCGCCGGGGCGCTCGCCGTGGCGGCCGGGCTGGTGATGGCGGCATCTCGACGCAAGCAGCTCTCGGGGACGGGCCTGCGGGTGGTGATGGTGGCCACCACCATCGGCCTCATCGGGGTGGCGGCAGTGTTCGGCTCGTTCCTCGTGGTGCCCGGCCCCTGTCCGACACCCAAACCCAGTGGCCGTCTTTGTGGCGCATGTGGGCTTCGCATGCGTAGCTGGCAAGCTCGCGGCTGAAGCAGCGTGCCAGCAGCGTCAGACAATTTGGCATCGTCCGGGTGCACCAGCTTGCCCCTTCGCGAAGGCCGAGTGCTACCGCGTCACCCGCTCGGTGGCCTTCGTGCGCGCGTCGGCGTGGGTCGACGACGAGGCCGCTCCGTTCGCCGCCGCTACCGCGACCTTCGCGCTCTCGACGCAGGGCCGGGCGATCCCCTACCTCTCGTTCCTCGGCGTGCGCGTCGAGGTGCGCGACGGCCGGCGCTTCGGGGTGATGCCCTTCGCGGAGCACCTCGTGGGCAACCCGACGGTGCCGGCGCTCCACGGCGGCACGCTGGGGGCGCTGCTCGAGTCGATGGCGCACCTCGAGTGCCTGGCGGCGACCGACACGAAGAAGCTGCCGAAGACCATCACCTTGACCATCGACTTCCTGCGCAGCGGGCGCATGCGCGACACGTTCGCGGTGGCCAGGGTGCTGAAGGCGGGGCGGCGGGTGACGACGCTGCACGCCCTCGCGTTTCAGGAAGACCAAGCGCAGCCGATCGCGCTCGCGACCGTGCACCTCAAGGTCGACTGAGCCCGCTCAGCGACGCAACACCAACTGGCTCCATCCGAAACCGCCGCCGCTGGACACCGGGGTGGTGGCCTGGGCGACGACCGCGAGCGACTCCGACGAGATGCGCACGAAGCGGATGCCGAGCTCCACCCGGCCGTCCTTCTCGACGACCCAGCGCACCTCGCCCATCGCCTCGACGTGGCCGGTGGGCAGGTCGAACTCGAGGTGCAGCTCGCGGCCACGCTCGAGGGCGATGTCCACGCTCAGGCACAGGCCCGTGTTCGACACGTCGATGATGTCCCCGCGAATCACCGTCGAGGTCGCGCCGAGGAATCGGGCCTGGCAGCTGACGCGTCGGGTGTTCCGGTTCTCGGGGTACATGCGCGTCCTCAATCCAGATCTCGTGCCACGACTCAAGTTGCTGAAATAACGTGAATTCCGGTCGGGTGGAAACGCCCGGCTGGCGTGGGTTGGAGCCCACAGAGCTGGTGCATTGGTGTCGCTACCCGGTGGCGAAGGTGCCGTGCACGCCGCGGCAGAACCCGAAGAACGCCTCTTCGTGCAGCCCCGCGAGGTGCGTCGCGCGATCGATCAGCTGGCGCCGGTGCGCGTCGGTCCACTTCGCGGTGGTCCGCCCTCCGCGGCGATGCACCTCGCCGGCCAGCATGCCGATCGCCCGCAGGGTCTGCGGCAGCGCGGTGCGGTCGAAGTTCTTCACCGACAGCTTCTCGTCGCCGGCGAAGAGCGGCCGCACGATGACCGGGACCAGGCCGAGCATCGCCGCGGCGACCTCCAGCGGGGGCGTGGGCAGGCACTTCGCCCACGAGGCCACCAGGCGCGTCGCGTCGGCAGGCTGGTCGACGAAGTTGCTCCCGCGCACTTCCTTGAACTCGAGCAGCCGCTCGGCGCCACCGATGCGCACCAGCGCCACCAGGCGCTCCACCCCGAGGCTCCCGGTGCCGGCCACCCGCCGCGTGAGGTCGAGCACGGAGATCGGCCCGGGCTGCTTCGTCGCCGCGGCCCAGGTCGCCACCGCGCGCTTCGCCAGCGGTAGCTTCGAGGCCGGCGCGGGGGGCATCTTCTCGTCGCGCACCAACCGCTCGGGCGTCGCCAGCCGCTTGGCGAGGAACTTCGCGTCGCTGTTCGCCGCGGCCGCGACCACCACCGCGGCGAGCGCAGGCGGCAACCGCGACATCGTACCCGCGACGCCGGCGGCGTGACCTTCGAGCACCTGCTCGGCCAGCCCGAACACCTCGAGGCCGGTGCAGCCGAGGTCGGGGCGCGCGAGCAGCGTCGAGGTCAACAACCGCACCACGTCGAAGCACCACGGCCCCTCGAAGCACTCGTCGAAGTCGTTGACCTGCAGGGCCACGCCGCGCGCGGTGCGGAAGGTGCCGAAGTTCTCGAGGTGGAGATCCCCCACCAGCGAGCCCTCCCCGGGAATGCCGCGCAGCAACGCAGGCTCGCGCCGCATCACCTCCGACCACAGGGCCGACGCGCCGCGCAGAAAGGCGAACGGCGAGGCCGTCATCCGCGTCCACTTCCGGCGCAGCAACTGGGGGGTCTTGCCCAACCGCTTCAGATCCGCCTCGAGCTGCACGGTGGCGAGCGACATGCCAGAGAGTGTCGCATACGCTTTCGCGGATTTTTCACTCAAGGGGGTCTCACTACATGAAGCGTTTCTTCGGAGTCTTCACCTTCGCGTTCAACGTGCTGGGCATGGCGAAGTCGAACACCACGCTCCTCAAGCCCATCGCCTACAACCTCGCGATCGCCACGCCGCTGGCCATCGTGTTGTCGATCGTCTGGGGTCTCTCGCACAGCGCGGGGGTGCAGTACCTGGTGATGGCGCTGGGCGTCGCCGCGCTCTACTTCGTCGACTACTTCTGCAACGGGCTCACCGCGTCGCTCATCGCGCAGCAGGTGACCACCGGGCAGGTCTCGATGGACGAGGCGCTGGCCCAGACGAAGAAGGCCGTCCCCGGCATCATGATCTTCGCCGCGATCTCCGCGCTGTTCGACCTGCTGGTCAGCGCGGTCGATCGCCGCTCGCTCGTCGGGAAGATCGTCGCGCAGATCGTCTACATGGTGTGGACCACCGCGGTGTACGCCGTGCTGCCCACCATGGTCCTCGAGGGGCTCTCGTTCGGCCAGGCGTTCTCGCGCAGCAAGGAGCTGATGAAGCAGGACCCCACCCAG
>JBBRUE010000596.1:0-4892 GCA_038248085.1 Myxococcales bacterium
GTCTCGACCTTCTCGACTTCCAATTCGACGCCCACGGGGCGGAGTTGCTCCTGAAGCATCGGCACGAGCTTGCCGAGCCGCACGGACGTCGCCGGCAACAGGAACCCGAACTTGAGCTGCACGTCACCGCGTTCGCGAACGCCGTCACCGTTGGCGTCGACGAACCCCGCATCGGCCAGGACTGCGCGCGCGCCCTCAGGCGAATAGGGGAACGGGTGCACGTTGGGCGAGCACGAGTCACCGTCGCGGAAATAGGGGCACGTCGTTGGCACTTCGAGATCGAGATCGACGATGCGGGTGATGAGCTTCGCGTCGTACAGCATGGCCAGCGCTCGCCGCACGCGCACGTCGCTGAACGCCGGCCGGGCCTCGTTCCAGGCGATGTACGAGTAGCTGTTCTCGAGATTCTTGATTCGGTTCCAGCCCTGCTTCGCCCACCGGGTCGACGGCTCCTCACGCTCGAGTCCGCGCCACAGCACGGGCTGGATGTTCGTCATCAGGTCGAACTCGCCCTTCTCGAAGAGCGCGGCCGCCGCGGAGTGATCCTTCACGAAGCGGAAGACGATCTTCTCGAGGGGCACCGCGGCGCCCGGCCGTCGCACCAGCGTCAGCGCGGTTCCGCGCTCCCACGTGGCGATGGCGAACGGCCCGGTGCCGATGGGCTGACGGCCCAGGAGCGCCCAGTCTCCTGCGAGTTGTTTGCGGCCGAAGATCGGGAGCCGGGCGAGCGCGCGGAGCGAGAAAGGAGAGGGCGTGGACCAGTTCACCTCGACCGTGTGTTCGTCGACGGCCTTCCAGGTGCTCAGGGAGGACAACTCCCCGCGCGTGGTGCCAGTCGGGCGCTTGACGTCCATCACCGCGTCGAGGGTGGCCACGACGTCGGCTGCCTCCAGCGGGGCCCCGTCGGAGAAGGTGACGCCCGGGCGAAGGGTAAAGGTCGTCTTGCGGTGATCGTCGGTCTCGACCCAGCGCAAGGCCAGCGCGGCGGTGAGCGAGAAGTCTGCGGGCGAGATCTCGAGCAGCGAGTCCGTGAGAAGCCGGCCTGTCATCCGGTTGACCCACGCGTCGTGCGAGCCGTCGTCGAGGAAGTTGAGGGTTGCGGGCTCGTTCATCACCCGCACGACCAGCGTCCCTCCGTCGCGTGGACTCCCCGTCTCGGTCGGCAGCCGTCCCTCGACCCACTCCGGTGACGGTGTTGACAGTGGTCCCGCGTCAGCGCCGCTGCGAGAGCGGCAGCCCGCGACTGACGCGAGGAGACACAGCAGGGTGAGGTGCCTCAGCAGCCTGACCTCAGCGGATGATGTTCAGGTCTTTCGGCGCGTTCATGCCCACGACGAAAGTCTTGAACTGCGCCTCCGGCATCGAGCGCAACTCCCCGTACGGATCGCGGAAGTAGACACGCTGGTCCGCCACCCGCTCGAAGGTCACCGCGTGGTTGAAGTTGCCCTGGTCGATCTGGAGAATGATCGGCCGGTTCTGCGAGGTCTTCGAGTCGTAGGTGCGCAGCTTCTCGAGCACCTTCGCGCCCTCGGCCTCGGTCTGGAACAGCTCCGAGCGGTAGTTGACGCCGAACAGCTCGCGCAGCACGTTGGTCTGCTGCTCCGGCCTGAGGCCGCGTTGAACCGTCTTGCCGTCTGCGTTGATCGAGCCCTTGGCGAGCGGGTCGAAATCGAGGTTCCGCCCGTTGCCGTACTCCATGGCTGCGGTCTGGAAGATGGCCTGGCTCACCGGCCGGCCGTCGCGTGCGGCGCCCGCCGCGTCGCCTTGCTGCAGTTGGAGTTCGCTGCCGCCGCGCATGTTGGCGCGCCCCTTCGGCCCGGTGAGGTCCGTCATCAGGCGGAGGTACTCGGACGGTTCATCTGCCACGAGCTCGAACTGCATCGAGGTCACCGTGCAGGTCGGCGCGTCGCCCTGGTCGATACAGTTCGGGTTGACCACGTCGCGGAGCAGCGCGGTGAGGAGTTCACCCTTGGTGGTGTCCGCTCCCGCGTTGGGGTTGAGCGGCTGCGACGCGAAACGGGCCAGGTTGGCGAGGAGGGTCTGGCCCTTCGAGTCGACATTCGAGAGGGCCTCCGGGGCCTTCTCGACAAGGGCGCCGAGCAACGTCGCCGCTTCTTTCGAGGCCCCCTTCAGCGCGGTGGTCAGCTGCCCGGTCTGCGTCACCGAGAGCTTCAGTTTCTTCTTCGCGAAGTCGTACACCTGCGTGGCGACCGAATCGGACCCCTTGAGGAAGGACGGCGTCTCGAGGCGATCATTGATCGCCTTGCGGAGCGCGCGGCTGTCATTCGTGTCGCTGCGCCCGACGAGCGCGTCACGGACCGCGGCGAAGGATCCCACGCCGTCGTCGTTGGCGCCCTTCTTCGTCCCGACACCGTCGTCGTTGGCGCCCTTCTTCGTCCCGACGCCGTCATCGTTGGCGCCTGCTTTGCGACCGGAGGCCTCGGCGAACATCGCGCTGCGGCCAACGCTGTCGTCATTGGCGCCGCCCCGTTGAACGGTCTCGAACTGACTCGTCGCGCCGTAGCCCGTCAACTATGCCGGGACCATGGGCTTGGGGTTGGGCTTCGCCACCGCGGGCGCAGGCGTGGTGTTCAACGCGGGCCGCATAAGAGTGACACCTGACCGGATTTTCGACGGATCGATCGGCATGTTCCTTACATTGTCGCACGAGGCGCGGCGTTGTTGCGTCATTGAAAATGCCCGTGAATTCGTAGTTTTGCGCTACGATTTGTCGCGATCGTGGAGACCTTTGGTCGCTACAGCTTGCTTCGGCGACTCGGTGCCGGCGGCATGGGCGAAGTCTTTCTGGCCCGCACGGCTGATGGGCCCGAAGAGCTCGTCGTGAAGCGGATCCTCCCGCACCTCACCGAGAACCCGCGGTTCCTCCGACTCTTCCTCGACGAGACCCGCATCGCTTCGCGATTGATGCACCCGAACATCGCGCGCATCCACGAGCTGGGCGAAGTCGAGGGGACCTGGTTCGTCGCCATGGAGCATGTGCCCGGGAAGGACCTCCGGGATCTGCTCAAGCGCTGCCGCGAGCTGGGTCACCACGTGCCGCTCGAGGTCGCGCTGTTCATCGGTGTCGAGGTCGCCCGCGGCCTTTCCTATGCCCACGCGGCCACCGACGCGCAGGGGCGGTTGTTGCGGATCGTTCATCGTGACGTCTCGCCCCACAACATCATCGTTGCGCGCGATGGACGGGTGAAGCTGATCGATTTCGGCGTCGCCAAAGCTGCGAACAAGTCGGTCCATACCGGCACGGGTATCCTCAAGGGAAAATTCCCGTACATGTCGCCCGAGCAGGCCCACGCCCGCCCGGTCGATCCGCGGACTGACGTCTTCGCGCTGGGCATCGTGTTGTGGGAGGTGATCTGCGCCCGCTACCTCTTCCGCGGGAAGACCGACGCAGCGACCCTCAAGCTCGTGCGCGAGACCCTGGTCCCGGCGCCCTCGAGCATTCGCGACGACGTGCCTGAGGCGCTCGACCGCCTGCTCCTCAAGGCGCTGCGCCAGGACCCGAAGGATCGTTTCCAGAGTGCTGATGCCTTCCGCGAAGCGCTGGAGGGGCTGGCCGCGAGCCTCCCCCCGCCGGAGGTCGCGAAGTGGCTTCGTGACTACGACGACATCCCCGGCGCCTTTGAAGAGGAAGCCGACAGCGAGGTGCAGGCCTCGGGCAGCCCGGGTGCCGACCAGACCCAGCTCGAGTCGCACGAGCAGCCGACTGTCGCGGAGGCGCCGAGCCGTGCGACGAACCCGGTGCGTCAGCGTCCGACACGCTCCGATCGCAGTGCGTCGGTCGAGACGCCACCCGGAGAGCGCACCGCGCGGCTCAAGGAACTGCTGTCCCAGGTCGCGGGCCGCCCCACCAACATCGGACGTCAGGACACGAGCTTCGTCGGCCGGGTCGCCGAGCTCGCAGACCTCCATCAGCTCTTCCGCCAGGGACTGCGGCTGTTGACGCTGCTCGGGCCGGGTGGCACCGGGAAGACGCGGCTCTCGCTCCAGTTCGGCTCGCAGCTCGTCACGCACTTCAACGCCGTCGAGAAGGGACGGAGGCGCGGCGGTGTGTGGTTCTGCGACCTCACCGAGACCGTCGACAAGGAAGGCGTGTGTGCGGCCGTCGCGCGCGCCCTGGGCGTGCCGCTCACCCCAGGCGACGCGGTCAAGCAGCTCGGTCACGCGATCGCGGCCCGCGGCGAGACGTTGCTCGTGCTCGACAACTTCGAGCAGGTGGTCGCCACGGCCCCGGAGACCCTGGCCGTCTGGATGAAGGCCGCTCCGCAGGCCCGCTTCGTCGTTTCCTCTCGCGAGTTGTTGCGAGTGCCGGACGAGACGGTCTTCGAAGTGCCGCCGTTGCGGACCCCGAAGGCCGCGGAGCAGGACATCCGGAGCGCGGAGTCGGTGCAGCTGTTCATCGAGCGTGCGCGCGTCGTGCGGCCCGGCTGGGAGCCCAGCGGGGAGGAACTCGCTGCCATCGCGGAGCTGGTGCGCCAACTCGACGGCATGCCGCTGGCGATCGAACTCGCGGCGGGCCGCGTTGGCGTGTTGTCGCCCACCCAGCTCGTGCAGCGCCTGCCACGGCGCTTCGATCTCCTGGTCAACCGAAGGGGAGCCCTCGAGCGGCAGGCGACGCTTCGGGGGGCCATCGACTGGTCGTGGAACAGCCTTTCCCCCGACGAGGCGTCGGCGCTCGCTCAGCTCTCGGTCTTCCGCGGCGGCTTCAGCGCTGAGGCCGTCGAAGCGGTCGTCCTTCTTCCCGGGGGAGAAAGGGGGCTGGCGGCCCTCCTGACCCTGCGGGCCAAGTCGCTCGTGCGCGCTTACTTCCCCACCGGCGACGAGCGGCAGACCCGCTTCGGCCTGTACGAGACGATCCGCGAGTACGCGCGCGA
>JBBRUE010000597.1:0-4891 GCA_038248085.1 Myxococcales bacterium
ACCCGCGATCGCCGCGCGGTTCGAGTAGCTGCGGGTGAGTTCCTGCGCGATCAGCTCGCGCAGCGTGTCCTTCGACTTCGACGAGGCCTCCGGGGCCCGGGTCTTCGCCTTGAGCTCGCACACCGCCACGTGCTCACGGAGCGTCGCATTGCTCGACACCAGGCGTTCCACCGCGCTCAACAGCTGCCGGCCCTTCGTCTCCTCGTCGGTCTTCATGCGCGGCACCGTACCCGTGCCCGTCAGGGCGTGAAAGTCGTGGCCGTCCCGACCTGAGCACAGGAGACTCGACGACCATGGCCACCGCAAAGCCGCTGCTCCCCGAAGCGCTGATGGGCCCCGCTGAGAAGCTGCTCGACCTCGTTCTCTCGAGCTCGGCCCACCTCTGGCACAACCGCCCCGGCATCGAGGTCGGCGGCCTCTGGCAGCCGCGCCCCAAGAAGGGCCAGCCGCGCCCGAAGACCGCCAGGGACGTCGCGCCCGGCTTGCACGTCGCGGCGGCGGTGCGGCTCTACGAGAAGCTCCTCGAGATCTACCGCCTCAACATCGACCTCATGGCGCACTTCGCGTCGTATTCGCTGACCCAGACCGACTGGCGCGACCTCAAGGTGGCGGCCGGCGCGTTGATGCTGGTGCAGGCGCGCTCGGGCCAGCCGGTGAAGGAAGACGACGGCTCGGTGGCCTTCTACGACGACGACCTCCGCCAGCTCGGCGAGGCGATGCTGCTGTTCTACGAGAAGAAGTCGACGCGCATGATGACCCCCAAGGCGGTGCTGCGCGTGGCGCAACTGCTCGAGGTCCCGGAGATCGCCGCGCTCAACCGCAAGGCCGGCTTCGGGGACCCCGCGTCGAAGAAGCCGCCCCTCGGCCGCTGGAAGCGCGCCGCGCAGAAGTGGCTCGCGATGCGCGAGAACAACCCCGCGATGCTCAAGGGCCTGGTGAAGGCCGGCTTCAAGGAGACCATCAAGGATCTCGCGCGCAAGTGTGGCTACAAGCCGGCGAACCAGCGCTTCTTCGAGATCCTCGGGTGGAAGCAGAAGCAGTCCACCGGCGGGCACCGCACCGTCGGCCTCGGCACCCTCAAGCTCGACAAGCAGGAGCGCTTCGACGGCTTGTCGGAGGCGGAGATCTGCGAGGCGATCGAGACCCAGCGCCTCTCGTACAAGGACGTGGTGGGCCGCCTGCCGAAGGACGTGGGGCTCACCCCGGCGATCATGGCGGCGGTGTTCCCGTCGTTGTCCGATCGCGACCTGCGCATCCTCACCCCCACGCTCGAGGAGCTGGGCCTGATGGCCGACCCCGAGATCCGCGCGCGCTGGGAACAGGCGATCGCCACCTCGACCGATCAGCGCTCGCTGAACATCGCCAAGAACGTCCGCAGCAAGGAGATCCGCGAGAAGCTCGTGGAGGCCGCCGACGTGGCCGCGCGCACCGCCGTGACCGAGGCGACGAAGGACGTCGACGTGCGGGTGATGTTCCTCATCGACAAGTCGGGCTCGATGCAGGGCGCGATCGAGCAGTCGAAGGAGGCCCTCTCGAAGATCCTCGCCGGGTTCCCGCTCGAGAAGCTGAACATCGCGACGTTCGACACCATGGGCACCGTGTTGCGCCCCAAGGCGGCCACGCGCGCCGCGGTGCAGCACATGCTCAAGGGCATCAACGCCGATGGCGGCACGGTGCACGGCGCGGCGGTGCGGGCGCTCCACGCGGCCGACCTGCGCATGGGCCCGGCGTCGCGCCTGGTGGTGATCGTCGTCGGTGACGAGGCCGGCGAGGCGGGCGACCAGTTCGCGCGATCGTTCCGCGAGTGCGGGTACGACGTGTCGGCGATGGCGATGCTGGTGTCCGTCGCGGGCCACGGCGCGCGGGGGAACACCGTGCGCACCTGCGCGGCGTTCATGAAGGTGCCCTTCAGCGAGGTGAACGTCTCGCAGTTCGACGACCCGTACCAGGTGACCCGCGTGCTCAAGGCGCTGCTCGACGCGCCGGTGGCCGTGGGCGCGACGCCGCAGTCGGGGTGGGTGGAGCGCGTGATGAAGACCAGGCTCCTCGAGCTGAAGGTCGCCTGACGCGTGGTCGACTACCGGAAGTTCCTCGGCAAGCAGGACGCGGTGCTCGCCCCCTGGCTGGGGGGGTTGAGCATCGACCTGCCCGGGCGACGGCTGCGCCTGGGCGCGCGACCGGATCGCCCCGGCTGGCACCGGTTCGAGCTCAAGGGCCGGGTGGCGAGCGTCGTCGGGCCGGGCGAGCCGGGTGACCTGAGCGCGTTGCCGAAGGTGCGCGGGTTCATCTGGCGGGATCGACTGGTGGGTGAGGCCGCGCGCGCGGAGGTGCTGCACCTGCTGCCCGAGGAAGAGGCGCCGCGGTTCTCCCCCGTCACTGCGCGGCGATGGCACGGTGGCGCGCTGTTGTTCGAGGGCCTCGAGTTCGAGCGCGAAGCGGAGGGTGACGTGCGCGAGGCGCTGGCGACCGGAGCGCCGCTCTCGGGGATCAAGGGCGTGCCCGCTCCGCTGCGCGCGGCGTACGCGTATGCGCTGGTGGAGCAGACGGGGCGCCGGATGAACGTTCCCGTGGCGGCCGCGGAGACGCGGGGGCACGTGGGTCGCATCGCGGAGGGTGGCGTGGTCGAGGCCGAGCTGTTTCTGCGCGCGCTCATCGTCGAACGCGAAGAGACGCAGCGAGAGATGCGCGAGCTGCGGGCTCGGCTCGCGGCGGCGCAGGTGCGAGCCGACGTGCAGACCGCTCGCGAACAACGGGTGCTCGAACGGCAGCAGCGAAATGAAACCGCCGAGGACCGCGCCTGGCACGCCCTCGACAAGGCCGGCGCTACCTTCGAGTCGTCGCGTCACGCAGGCCCGAACCAGCTGGAGGTCGTCTTCGCGTACATGGACGAGCGCTTCATCAGCCTCGTCGATGAAGACACGCTCCAGGTGTTCGACTCGGGCATCTGCCTGGGTCACCCGCCCAGCGACCGGTTGTTGACCCTCGACTCGCTCCCCGCGGTCATCAAGGAGGCCATCGACACCGATCGCCTCGTGATCTTGAGGGCCCCGTGAAACGCGAGGTGTTCTTTCTCATCGGCGCTGGCGACGTCGTGCTGTGGCGCGACTGGTCGGCGTCTCCCCTCGCCCTCCCCGACTCGCGCGCCAGGTGGGAGGCGATCTGGGAGCGGAGAGCGGAGTTGGTCGAGTTGGCGCACTCGCACCCGCTCGGTCCGGAGGCGTTCAGCGCGGAGGACGTCAGCACCATGCACGCGCTGGATGATGCACTGGGGAAGCGGCTCCGGTTCTCGATCGTCACCGCCACGCAATACCTGGTGCGCGGGGTGAACGATGAAGCGGTGCCGGGTGCTGCACCGGCCTGGGTCCCGGCACTTCGGGCTGCGTCGGGCCTCGGCCCCCCACCCTGACCCTCTCCCACGAAGGGGAGAGGGCAATGAGCCGGTCAGAAGGCGAAGTTGGCTTTCTCCGCCTGGCCACGCGCCGACTCGATGAGCGCGTCGTCCATCGTCTTGCTGCCGTCCTTCGTGCGCTTCTTCATTTCAGCCTGCACGTAGGTCTCGCGGTCCGCCGCGACCTTCGCGATCTTCGCCTGGATGTCGGCGCGGTCCTTCGCCTTCTGCTCGACGAAGGCGTCGCGCTCCTTCTCGTTCATGCCCTTCATCTCGGCCGGCAGCTCCTCGGCGGCGATGGCCTTCATCGGCTTGCCTTCCTTCTTCGCGTCGACGAGATCCCAGTCACCGTTGCGGTACATCGCCGAGGCCTTGGCGGCCGTGCGCGTCGACATGCTCGAGGGGCTCATGCCCTGCGCGTTCTTGTCCTGCGCCTCCTGGCGGGCCACCGACTCCCGTCCCTTGCCGCCGTAAGCGATGTACGTCTTGTTCATCTCCTGCGAGAGGCGCGCGAGCTCGGCGTCCTGCGGTGCGTCGACCCGGGCCACCGCGCGGTTGCTGTCGATGAAGAGGAAGTTGCCGTCAGCGAGCTTGGCGGCCTCCGCCCAGCTGTCGGAGATGCCCTGGGACTGGGTGCCCGCGTGGATGGTGTTCACCACGATGCCACGGCCGATCGAGGTCTTCACCGCGTCACGGAAGGAGATCGGCCCCTGGGTGAAGGGCTCGTTGCCCGCGATGTAGATGAGCTTGAGGTCCTTCGGGTTGGCGCTCCACTCGAGCTCGCCGATCGCGTGGGTGATGGCCGCGCCGCAGTACTCGTTGCCGCCGTTGGTCGAGAGCTTGAAGAGCGCCTCGGACACCTTGTCGAGGTCGGTGGTCAGCGGCACCACCCGCTGCACGTGGTGCTGGGCCGCGGGGATGCCGTCGTTGCCGTACTGGTAGAGCGCGAGCTCGAGCTTCGGGCGCTTGCCTTCCTTCTTGGCGGTCGCGAACGTGTTCACGATGCGCCACAGCTGCTCGCGCGTCTGGTTGATGAGGCCGTCCATGCTCCCCGAGGTGTCGAGGAGGATGGCGATCTGGATCTTCGGCTCGGCCTGCAACTTCGCTTCGATGGCGGGGCGGGGATCGAGGGCCTTCTCATCAGCAAGGCAGGGGGCGGCCGTCAGCGCCGCGGCGCACGCGGCGAGCAGGGTCTTTCGGAACATGGGAGTGGCTCCTGGCAAGCCGGACGCGGGGTGGAGGTGCGTCCGGTGACAGGCTCAAACGGCGCTCGCGCAGATCCGATCTACCGAATCTGCGCGAGCCTCAAACTTCGTGCGTTGGCAGGGACTTACGCCACCTGGGTGTCGTTGTTCGCCGCGACGGCCGACTTCAGCTTCACCGAGACGAGCTTGCTGACGCCGGGCTCTTCCATGGTGACGCCGTACAGCGTGTCGGACACTTCCATCGTGCGCTTGTTGTGCGTGATGAGGATGAACTGCGAGCCCTTGCTCATCTCGCGGA
>JBBRUE010000598.1:0-4883 GCA_038248085.1 Myxococcales bacterium
CATGCTCCAGCCGATGGAGCCCGGCGACGGCAAGGACCTCAACTCGGTCGTCCACGGCAGCTACTTCGCGCTGGTCGATACGAAGTTGCGGGTGCGCGGCGTGTACCGCTTCAGCGAGCCCGGCTCGGTCGACGACGTGCTGCGCGACGCGCGCATCCTCCTCAACCCGTAGCTCCAGCGGCAGCGAAAGAATTCGAAGACTTACACGAGGTGTCGATATGGACACCTGATGAGCAGTGAGCGGAGGGAGCACGTCCGGCAGAAGGTGTCGCGTGTGGAGGTCCGGGTCGCGACCCGGGAGTCGCTGCGGGCCAGTTACCTGCGCGACTTGTCGATGGGCGGGCTCTTCGTGCGCAGCCGGCAGCCGCTGCCCGAGGGGACCCCGGTCGTCATCGAGTTGAGCGTCGAGGCGGAGTCTCCCCTGCGACTCCGCGGCGAGGTGGTGCGCCAGGAGCGGCTGCCCGACGGCACCGCGCGCGGCTTCGGGGTGCGCTTCTCGATGGTGGATCTCGAGACCACCCAGGCGCTCGAGTCGATCCTCGCGGCGCATCGCGAACCGGAGACAGACGGCCCGGCCGTCGGCACCCAGCTCGCCGAGGCGCGCGGCACCATCGAGGCCCTCGAGGAGGCCATGGCCCTGTTGCGCGAGCGAGAGATGGAGCTCGCCCAGCGGCTCGAGACCGCCGACGCGGAGCGCGGGGTGTTGATGAGCGTCGCCCACGAGCTGCAGGGTCGCGTCCAGCACCTCGAGGCCGAGCGCACGTCGCTGCGCGCCAACGTCGAGGCGCTCCTGGGCCGTCTCGCGAAGGGCGAGGGCGAAGCCAGCTCCCTGCGCGAGACGTCGGCCCGCATCACCGCCGAGCTCATGGTCGCGCGCACGACGGCGTCGAAGACGGTCAGCGAGCACCAGGCGATCGTGGGCCGAATCGCGGCCGAGCTCGAAGTCGAGAGCGAGCGTTCGGCCGCGCTCCAACGCGCGTTCGAGGGGGAAGTGGAGGCCCTCCGCGCCCAACTCGAGGCGAAGGACGAGGGCGCTCTGCGCGGCGAGCTGCAGGACCTCTCGGCCCAGCTCGACGACGAGCGGCTCAAGTCGATGGCCCTCGAGCGGGCGCTGCAGCGCTTCGTCGCGATGGGCGGGATGATTCCGCCGCGCATCGACTAACCTGCCGGCCCATGGCCAAGCTCCTCGTCCTCGGCGCCGCGTTGCTGTTGCTCGACGTCTTCCCCGGAGGCGGCTGCAGCTGCACGCCCTCGACGACCGCGGGGGCCTGTCAGAGCACCTGTGACTGCAACCCCAACGTGAACGCGCCCATCAAGTGCCCGGGCACCTGGGACTGCAACGCGAAGAAGCTGTGCGAGTACTCGTGCAAGGACGTGTGCGCCGAAGACGGGGGCTGCCCCGCGGGCCAAGCCTGCACCGGTGCGCTGTGCGTCACGCCGCGCAGCTGCCCCTGAAGGTCAGAGCTGCAGCTTGAGGGTCAGGGAGAGCATCCGCCCCTCCTGCCCGCCGAGCTCGTGGCGGTACGAGAAGTCGATGCCGCTGCCGTCGGAGAACCAGCCGATGCCACCCGAGAGGTACTGGTGGTTGACGATGGCGATGCCGTCGTACTCGTAGCCGATGCGGATCGGGAAGGCCTGGGCGATCAGCCACTCGATGCCGGCGTGGTAGGCGAGGCGCGGCTGCACCTCGTTGAAGTCCATGCGCAGGTCGAAGGCCGGGGTGAGCTGCCCGAGGATCTGCGAGGAGATCGACGCCACGAAGTACCGGCTGATGTCGCGCCGGTAGACCGAGATGAGGTTGTGGCCAGAGAAGCCCATCGACAACCAACTGGCCGGCTTGAAGACCAGGCCCGCATTCATCGAGATGGAGTTGGTGTTCGCCGCGCCGACGAGGATGTGGTGCCGCGCGGCGATGCCGATGTGGATCAACTCGCCGAAGGCGTACGCGAGCGCCACCGTGGTGAGGTGGGCCCAGCGCCGCTCGGTGCCGCCGAACGTGGCGAAGGTGTAGGTGATGCCCATCGTCAACGGGTTGGTCGAGTCGGCGAGGCCCACCGAGCCGAAGCCGTAGCCCAGCGGCACGTCCCACGAGCCGGTCGCCTCCATCTGGTAGCGCTTGTAGAGCGAGAGCGCCGCCGGGTTGCCGCCCACGGACTCCACGCCGTAGCCCAGCGACTCGTACGCCCCACCCATCGCCACGTTGCGGGAGTGCTGGAGGTCGCGCAGGTCAGGCGTCACCTCGGCCTCACGCTGAGCGAAGGCCGTGGAAGCCAGCAACACGAGCAGGAACGTGAAGATTCTTCTCACCGTGGGCTGATCCTCTACTACGGCTTGGGCATGCGTCTGAGTAATGTGCCGCGCGTCATGAGCACCGGGTTCCTGAAGGCCTCGCGATGAAGGGCGCTCTGCTGGGGTTGCTCGTCGCCTACATCATGCCGTCCTACGGCGTGCTCAAGCGCTTCGCCAACCAGCGCGACGAGCTGACCGTCAGCTCGGTGAAGGCCGACGGCGTGGCGGCGGTGGCGCCGGTGCTGGCGAAGGACGTGGCGGCGCTCCTGGGCACGACGTGGAACAGCGGCGAGTTGAACGTCAACGCTTCGCTGGCGGTTCGATTCCCGGGCCGCTGCCGGCTCGAGCTGTCGTCCCCCGAGAGCACCCGGACCCTCGTCGCCACCTGGGCCAACGGCAAGCGCCACAGCGAAGGCGGCGACGTGCCGGCCCTCGCGGTCGCTCTCGAGCAGGCCTGCGCGCTGCTGTCCTTCAAGTCGGGTGATGACGGCGCCACGCGAGACACGGTGTCGAAGCACCTCGCCTCGCTCAAGGTCGACCAGAAGCAGGTGATGCTCGCCCGCTTCAACGGCACCGTCAGCTACCTCATCGGCCAGAAGGCCGAGGGCCAGTCCCAGCTGTGGATCTACAAGGAACGCTTTCTCCCCTCGCGGCTGAAGTTCACCGACGAGACCGGCGCCGCGTGGGACGTGCGCTTCTCGGACTACACCTCGCAGGCGACCGGCGAGGTGTGGCCGCGCGTGCTGGAGATCCTCAAGGGCACCGAGCCGCAGCTCCGCGTGATGATCCTCAACGCCGACCTGAAGGCCGACCTCTCGAACGTGAAGTTCTGACCGCGGCGTGAGCCCCTTCGCGTTCGTGGCCGTCGGCCGCCCGGTGCGCGGCGAGTTCACCTACGCGGTGCCCGAGGCGCTGCGGGGGCAACTCAAGCCGGGCCAACGCATTCGGGTGCCCTTCGGGCGATCGATCTCCCTGGGCTTCTACCTGGGGCCCGCGCCGCAGCCCTCGCCGGAGGTGGTCAAGAAGCTCCGGCCCATCGAGCGGATCCTCGATCTCGAGCCCGCCTTCCCCGCCGACATCGTCGAGCTGGTGCGCTTCGCCGCGCAGCACTACCGCTACCCGCTGGGCGAGGCGCTGCGGGCCGCGCTCCCTCCGGGCCTGACCAAGGCCGACGAGGGCAAGGTGGCCAAGGCCGACGTCGTGGTCTACGCGCGGGCGCTCCCCGCGGCGGCGCTCGACGGGTTGACCCGGGCCCCGGCCCAGCACGCCACCTTGAGCTACCTGCTCGCCGTCGGGGGCCGCGCCGAGGTCGAAGAGATCGCCCACGCCATCCCCGGCGCGAAGGACAACCTCAAGAAGCTCGCGGCGCGCGGCTTCGTGCAGCTCGAAGAAGAGAAGGTGATCAAGGGCGTGCGCGAGGGCCTGGAGCAGTCGCGGCCGGCGACGCTGATGCCCGAGCAGCTCGTGGCGGTGGAGACGCTGACGAAGTCCCTCGAGGCTGGTGGCTTCGCGCCCTTCCTGCTCCACGGCGTCACCGGGAGCGGGAAGACCGAGGTCTACCTCCGCCTCGTGGAGCGCGCGCTCGAGCTGGGCAAGGGGGCGCTCATCCTCGTGCCGGAGATCGCCCTCACCCCGCAGCTCGTCGGGCGCTTCAAGAGCCGCTTCGGGCAGAACGTGGCGCTGCTGCACTCGGCGCAGAAAGATCGCGAGCGCCTGCGCCACTGGCAAGAGCTGCGCAGCGGCGCGGTGCGGCTGGCCGTCGGGGTGCGCAGCGCCATCTGGGCCCCGGTGCCCAACCTCGGCATCGTGGTCGTCGACGAGGAGCACGACCCGTCGTTCAAGCAGGAAGAGAAGCTCCGCTACCAGGCGCGCGACCTCGCGGTGGTTCGGGCCAAGCAGGCCGGCGCGCTGGTGGTGCTCGGCAGCGCCACGCCCTCGCTGGAGAGCTGGGAGAACGCGCGCAAGGGTCGCTATGGGCTGGTGACGATGACCCGGCGGGTGGACGACCGGCCGATGCCCACGCTGCAGCTGGTCGACCTCCGCCTCGAGCGGCCGAAGACCCAGGAGACGCGCGGCACCGAGCCGCCGATGCTCTCCCCCACGCTGCGCACGGCCATCGGCGAGACGCTCGACCGAAAGCAGCAGGTGATCCTCTTCCTCAACCGGCGCGGGCACTCGACCTTCATCGTGTGCGAGGTGTGTGGGCAGTCGGTGCGATGCCAGGACTGCGACGTGTGCATGACGCACCACCTCTCGGCGCGGCAGCTGCAGTGCCACTACTGCGGCAAGGCGACCCCGGTGCCGCGCGCCTGCCCCGAGTGCACCGGCCCACTGCTCGAGCTCGGAGTGGGCACCGAGCGCATCGAGGCCGAGGTCGCCGACGCCTTCCCCCACGCGCGCATCGCCCGCCTCGATCGCGACGCCGCGTCGTCGGCCGAGAAGCTGACCGAGCTGCTCGCGGCCTTCGCGCGGCGGGAGCTCGACATTCTCGTCGGCACCCAGATGGTGGCGAAGGGCCACGACTTCCCGGGCGTGACGCTGGTGTGCGTGGTGATGGCCGACTCCGCGCTGACGCTGCCTGACTTCCGGGCCGG
>JBBRUE010000599.1:0-4865 GCA_038248085.1 Myxococcales bacterium
CCGCTTGCCCCGGGGGAGCGCGCGGATCTTCTTCGCCACCTCGTAGCCGCTGAGCGCGGGGAGCAGCAGGTCGAGGACCACGACGTCGAAGCTCTTCTTCTCGAAGGTCTTGATCGCCCACTCGCCGTCCCGTTCGACGGTGACCACGAAGCCCTGTTTGGTGAGGGCGTCAGCGAGCACGCGCTGAACGCTGCGGTCGTCGTCGACGATGAGGACGTTTACGGTTTCAGAACGCGCCAAAGTGGCGCGAGCCTAGGCGACCTCTGAATGTGCGGGTAAGTGGTAAGTCGAACCGCCGTCGTCGCCTCTTCACCCGGAGTCCCCCATGTTTCAGCGCCTGCTCCTCGCGTCCGCCCTCCTGTCGTCCATCGCCTTCGCGCAGGGGACCGAGGGCCCGGCCGCCACGCCCGCCGCCGCCGCCGCTCCCGACAGTGACGCGCCGGAGGCGAAGGCCGCGAAGGAACTCCTCACCAGGTACCTCACCGCGGTGAAGGCGAAGAAGTGGGCCGACGCGAAGAAGTTCCTCCACCCGAAGACGGTCGAGGCGATCGCCGAGCGCAAGAAGCGCATGGGCAAGGAGGACCACCCGATGGCCCCCTGGTTCCACGAGAAGGAAAACTACTATCTCAAAGAGTTCAAGGTGGGCTCCGCCTCGCTCGCCCCCCTGGGCACGATCGTCGTCGAGACCACCGAAGACAACTACCAGGTCGCCGACAAGGGCATGGCCAACGGCGAAGTCGCCGCCTACCTGGTGGGCAAGAAGGACGGGAAGTGGTTCGTCGTCGACAAGAAGCGCGGCGAGACCTTCACCAAGGACTCGGTGAAGATTGGCTACAAGGGCTGGTTCGACAAGGTCGAGAAGCCGGCCGACGCCGCCCCCGCCGAGTAGGCCTGTTTCAGCTCGGCGCGGCCAGGGCGTGAATTTGCGGCTTCGCCTTTTCCACGTCGGTCTCGTGCTTGAGCACCAGGTTGAGCGTCTGGGCCACCAGCTCAGGTGACAGGGTGTCGGCGTTGAGCAGCACCAGCGCCTGCGCCCAGTCGAGCGTCTCGGAGATCGACGGCGACTTCTTGAGCTCCAGCTTGCGCAGCTTGCCCACCGCGACCACCACCTGCTCGGCGAGCTTCTCCGGCACGCCCGGCAGCCGCGAGCGCACGATGGCCAGCTCGCGTTCCCTGGTGGGGTAGTCGATGTAGAGGTGCAGGCAGCGCCGCTTGAGCGCGTCGGACAGCTCGCGGGCATTGTTCGACGTCAGCACCACGCGGGGAATGTGCTTGGCCTTGATGGTGCCCAGCTCCGGCACCGTCACCGCGTTCTCCGCGAGCACCTCGAGCAGGAAGGCCTCGAACTCGGGGTCGGCCTTGTCGACCTCGTCGATCAACAGCACCGCCGGCGTCTCGTTGAGCAGCGCCTTGAGGATCGGCCGCGGCAGCAGGAAGCGCTCCGAGAAGAACACCGCGTCGGAGGCGGCCACGCGATCGGCGGCCTCCTTGATCGACCCGGCGCCGATCATCAGCTCGCCGATCTTGTCCTTGAGGAGCTGGGTGTAGAGCAGCTGCTTGGCGTACTCCCACTCGTACAGCGCCTTCGACTCGTCGAGGCCCTCGTAGCATTGGAGCCGGATCAGCTCGCGGCCCAGGGAGCTGGCCAGCGCGCGGGCGAACTCGGTCTTGCCGACGCCGGCGGGCCCTTCGATCAGCACCGGCTTCTCGAGCCGATCCATCAGGAAGGCGGCCGTCGAGATGTCCCGCGAGGGGAGGTAGCCCACGCCCGTCAGGCGCTGCGAGGCGTCGGTGATGTCGGCGAAGGGGCTCATGGCCCGGCGCTCTTACCGGGAACCCCTCGCGCCGTCAGCCGCTGGCTGTCTGACACGCCTGTCACGGCCTCCTGCGGCGCCGGTGCCGCGAAGACCCGACGAGGCTCAGAAGACTCAGGCCTCCATGCAGGGCAACCGCATGAAACGACGATGGAAGGTGGGCCAGGAACATCGGCACGCACACTGCAGATCACTTCGTTCGACCCATGATGCGCATGACGACGTTGGTGATGATGGTGGTGGTGCCCGGCGCCTTGCTGGTGCTGGCGGCGTACGTCCTGGCGCGCACCGTCGCCGAGCAGATGCGCTTGCAGCAGGGCCCCGGTGGCCGCCGCTTCGCCCGCGCAGTGGTCGCAGTTCGACTCCGGGACGTGTGGTCGAACGCGCGCCGCAGCCTGCGCTGAGTCGAGCGGACTGCGGCCTCACGGCCAGTGGAAGTACTGCGCCGGCCCTTCGACGTCGCCCGCGACCCCGGTTCCCTGGATGAAGACGCCGTAGACGGAGATCTGCCCGTCGGCGGTCAACGCGCTCACCGGCGGCTGGGGCGCGGAGCTCGAGCCCCGGGGATCGAGGACGCGTTCGTCCGAGACTTTCGTCACCGGGAGCACGAACCAGCCCTTGCCCGGCGTCGTGGCGGGAATGCGATCGAGATCGAAGGGCACGAGGTACTGGCGGTAGTCGCCGACCCCCATGCTGTTGCGCGGCCCTGCCACGACGCTGAAGGCGAAGGTGCCGTCGGGCAGCGGCGCGAACTGCGGCGAGTAGGCGAACCACACGTCGTTGGGCTGCTTCTGCGGGAAGAGGAGGGTGGTGTTTTGATCGACGAGGAACACGTTGAGGTGCGAGCCGGTGCCCCAGCCGTGCGTCAACGGGTTGTAGAGCGCGACGAAGACCGTGCTCGCCTGGGTGCCGCTGAGCACCGTGGTGAAGGCGCCCACGGCCTTGCCGGTCTTCGGGTGAATGCTGACGGTGGTCCAGTCTTCGGGGAGCGCGCTGGCCTGGGCGCTGGGCGTCATGCGCGCCGCCGGGGTGAAGGCCCCCGCGCCTTCGCGGACGACGCCGTACGGCTCGGTGTCGGAGGCGCCGCCGCTCAACAGCCGTGTCCCGGTGAAGGTGACGTGCACCACGCTGTTCCCGACGTGGGTGGCGATCGCCGGGTGTGACGGGGCGAAGATCGCGGCCGTGCCCGCGTCGGGGGCGATCGAGGTGAAGACCGGTCCGCGCATCGCCACGGTCAGGGTGTCGGTCAGCTCGCGGAGCACCAGCGCCTCGCTCTCGGCCGTCACCATCACCGCGCCGCCGTTCTTCCAGGGCGCGATGTCGCAGTCGCGGATGATCTCGCCCACGCCGCCGTCGTCGGTGAGGGGCGGCTCGAAGGTGGTCGCCACCAGGCCCCAGGTGTGGCCGCGATCGACGCTCTTCTGCACGCGCACCCCGGTGCCCACCACGTAGCAGGCGTAGAGCGCCTGGCTCTCGGGGTTCCACGCGAGGTGCACGCGCGAGCCGGTGGTGTCGAGCCCGAAGCTGGTGATCGCCTCGTCGCCGAAGTCGAGGCCGCGGGCGGAGCTGGGGTGGGCGATGAGCTGGCCTTCCTGCTCCATCGCGAGCGCGACGCGCGCGGTGTCGAAGGCGGCGATGTCGGGGCGGCGGGCCGCCACCGAGCCCACGGGGATCAGCGGGGTCGCCATCGGCGGGCGCGGGGTGAGGCCGATCTCGTTGGAGATCATCGGCAGCGGCTGGGTCCCCGCGTCGCGGGTCTGTCCACCGGGCATGAAGACGCCCCCGTCGGCGCCGGTGCGGCGGCACTCGCCGGGGGCGAAGCACTGGTAGGCGTTGGGGCAGGTGTTGGCCATGCCGCTGACGCAGACCTGCTGACGGCACTGGCCGAGATCGCACACGCGATCGGCTGGGCAGTCGTTGGGGCCCTGGCACATCGACCCGGCGTCGACGACCACCTGTCCGAAGGGCGCGCCCGAGAGCACCTCGCCCGCGGCGTTGACGCCCACGATGAAGTAGCGGCGCCCGGCCATGCCCGCGTCGGGGATGGTGAGGTTGATCGACGCGCCCGGGGTGAACTCGGTCTCGACACGGTTGGCGCCCAACGCGTCGGTCTCCACCAGCAGCCACTTCTCGACCGCGGCGTTGCGGCGCGGCTCCCACGCCAGCGCCACCGTGTCCTGGTTGGCGGCGCCCACGAGCGTCAGGCCGTTGCCGCCGTCGCTGATCGGCTGCGGGCCCGCGTCGGGTACGCCGGCGTCGAAGGGCAGATCGTCGGCGAAGAAGGCGTCGAGGCAGGGGCGCGAGAGCGCGGCGAGCTGGGCGTTGCAGGTCTCCTGCTGGAGCTTCCACGCGTCCTTCGCGATCGAGCTGCACGCCGGGAGCTTCTCGGTGCAGGTGAGCACGGTGTCGAGCAGCTTGAGGTCGGCCTCGCTGCACGCCTTGAGGTTCGCAGTGCACATCGCCCCGAGGAGCGGGCTCGCCGTGTCAGCCCCGCAGTCACCCTTGGTGGTCGAGGCGGCCTTGGTCGAGCGATCGCAGAGGTTGGGTCCGCAGCCCACGAAGAGCAGGGCGAGGGTCGAGACACCGACGGCGTGACGCAGAGACATCATGGCTTCCTCACGGGTGACGCAGATGGTCCGTCTACCCGCTGGAGCCGCGAGGCGCTAGCTCACCCGCCGGGGGTGACGCCGGTGACGATCGTCGTGAGGTCGAGACCGCCGGTGTAGCCGTAGCTCACGTAGGCGTCGTAGCCGTGCACGGTGACGCCGGCGCCGGGAAGCACCTGCTGGCCAGCGAGCGGGGTGACCTCCACGGTGTGCGTGCCGGTGGTGACGGCGTAGTTGTTGGTCTGGAACGTGGTGCCGGCAATGGTGGTGAACCCGGTGACCACCACCCCGTCGACACGCACGGCCTGCACCTTCGACGAGTCGATCGAGAGGCCGAGGTAGTTGTCCTTGAGGCCGGTGGACGCCAGCACGGTGTAGCGGCTGCGCCACTGCTCGATCGGGGGCAGCAGCACCATCGAGGGGTCGCCTTGCTGCGGGTCCGTCG
>JBBRUE010000600.1:0-4863 GCA_038248085.1 Myxococcales bacterium
CCGCTCGGCCTTCTGGCGTTTCGCTGCCTGGGCAATGCACCGTGCTTGCACCCGCTCGTCCTCGAGGGCGTCCTCTCGCAGTCGCCGCTGCTTCTCCGCCTCGGTGACGTTCCCCAAGAAGCCATGGAGGGTGGTGCCATTGCACTCACAGGACGGACAGTCGTCGCCAGATTCCGACTCGAGCACCAGCTGCGGCAGGGGCGCAGCGTCGCGCTCATCAGCGGTGGGCGGGGTGAGGCGGAAGACGACCCCGCGGTGTTCGCTGAAGCTCCCGTCGTATACGGCGGAGCTGAGGGCCTCCGGGCACAGGTACACCGGCGTCGGGCACCCCAGCGCCGCGGGCGGCACCCACTTCACGCAATCGGTGGCGGTGGTCGGCCAATTCACGGCCACCGGGCCCGCCTTCGCGGCGTGCTGCTCGGCGAAGCGCTTGCGCTGGGCGAGGGTCGGCGAGGTCGGGGGTGCAGCGAGGAGGGTCAGCAGCAGCAACCAGCGCATGGCCGCATTCTCATCACGAAGCGCCTCCGGTTCACCAATCTACGAAGGCCGACCGACGCCGAGCTGCAGATTCTCCAGGTGCGGTGGAAGCGGGCGCCGATCACCGTGCGCGAGGTGTACGACGCGCTGGCAGCCCAACCGCTGCGCGTGTATCCCAGACGCACGCGTGAACGACTCAAACCCTGAGCCCCTGAAGGTCCTCGTGCTGGGCGGAGGCGGAGCGGTCGGGGTCGTCTACGGCGCTCACCTCGCGCGGGGCGGCGCCGAAGTCTCGGTCTACGTGCGCCCCGCCCGCGTGGAGGAGGCGCGAGCTGGGTTCGACCTCCACCGGGTCTCGCTCTTCGGTCGCCGCGCGACGCAGCGCTGGGTGCCTGCCTCGGTGCTCACCAGGGTCGAAGGCCACTTCGATCAAGTCTGGCTCGCGACACCGAGCGACGCGCTCTTGGAGCCCTGGTTGCCCGAGGTGCTCGCGGCGTGTGGTGACGCGCTGGTGGTGGGTCTGCAACCCGGCCGCGCGGCGGGTGAACGCATGCGTGCCCTCGTGCCAGAGGCTCGCCTCGTGCGCGGCGCGATTCCGTTCATCAGTTGGCGCACGCCGTTGCCCGCGTCGACCGACGCCCGCGAGCTCGAGGCCACGCCCGGCTACGCGTACTTCATCCCTCCACTCAGCGCGGGTGGCTTCGAAGGCGCGCGCGCCGCCGAGGTGATTGGCGCGTTGAAGTCGGGTGGCTTCGCCGCCCACCGCGCGAAGGTCGACGAGAGCCTCGCGATGACCTCGAGCGTGCTGCTGACGCACGTGGTCGCGCTCGAGTGCGCAGGGTGGTCGTTCGCTGCCTTGCGCTCGAGCGAACTCAGTCGACTCGCCATCGAGGCCTCCCAGGAAGCCGCCGCCATCGCCGCGCGTGAACTCGGGCTCCGCGTTCCGTTCGCGTTTCATTTCGTGGCGACGCCGTTCACGCGGTTCGCGATGCGGCTGGTGGGTCTCGCGCCCTTCGATGTGCCGACCTACTTCCGCGTGCACTTCACGAAGGTGCGAACCCAGACGATGCAGATCCTCTCCGAGATGATCAGCTCCGGCACTGCGCTCCAGCTGCCCGTCACGGCGCTTCTCTCGCTGCAGAACAGGGTCTCTCAGCGCGGCTGATCATCGAACTCGAGGTCGAGGCCCCGGCGACAGTGCGGGAGCCATGACTTCTTCACTGAGCCACCAGGGACCTGGCGAAGAGGAAGCGGCGCATCGCGCCTGCACGGCGCTAAGACGTGGCCCATGGCCCGACCCGACCCGCACTCCGTGACCGACGACGCGCAGCCCCGCACCCGCCACCTCGAGTGGCACGCGCGCGTGGACTTCGAGAGCAAGCGCCTGACCGCCACCGCGACGCTGCACTTCCACGCCGCGCCCCCGGTGCCCACGCCCCTCGACCTCGACACCCGCGCGCTCGAGGTCACCCGCGTGACCGACCTCACCGGCGCCACCCTCGCCTGGGAGTTCCGCCCTACCGACGCCATCCTCGGCACGGCGCTGCGCATTCAGCTCCCCGCGGGCGCCACCGCGGTGAAGATCGACTACCGCACCGCCCCCGACGCCTCGGCGCTGCAGTGGCTCGACCCCGCGCAGACCCACGGCGGCCAGAAGCCGTACCTCTTCAGCCAGTGCCAGGCGATCCACGCGCGCTCCATCGTCCCCTGCCAGGACACGCCGGCGCGCCGCGTCTCGTACCGCGCGTCGCTCGACGTGCCGCAGGGCCTCGTCGCGGTGATGGCCGCCGCGCCCCTCGCCAGCCAGCCCGCCGGCGCGCGCACCACCTTCCACTTCGAGATGCCGCAGGTCATTCCCCCGTACCTGCTCGCCTTCGCGGTGGGCGACCTCGCCTCGAAGGACCTCTCGCCGCGCTCGCGGGTGTGGAGCGAGCCCGGAATCCTCGAGGCCGCGGCCTGGGAGTTCGCCGACGTCGAGCGCCACCTCGCCGCCGCCGAGAAGCTCTTCGGCAAGTACGACTGGGAACGCTTCGACCTCCTGATGATGCCGCCCTCGTTCCCCTACGGCGGCATGGAGAACCCGCGCCTCACCTTCCTCACCCCCACCCTGCTCGCGGGCGACCGCAGCATGGTGAACGTCGTCGCGCACGAGCTGGCCCACTCGTGGACCGGGAACCTCGTCACCAACATCAACGCCGAGCACTTCTGGCTCAACGAGGGCTTCACCGTCTTCGCCGAGCGCCGCATCCTCGAGGCGCTCGAGGGCCCCGAGGTGGCGGAGCTGCACGCCGCCCTCGGCCGCAACGACCTCGACGAGGCCATCGCGCGCTTCGTGAAGGCCGGCACCCCGGAGCTCACCCGGCTGCGCACGAAGCTCGCGGGCATCGACCCCGACGACGCCTTCAGCGTGGTGCCCTACGAGAAGGGCTACCTGCTGCTGCGCGCGCTCGAGGCCGCCGCCGGTCGCGAGGCCTTCGATCGCCTGCTCCAGTCGTGGCTCACCGCCCACCGCTTCGGCGCGGTGGACACCGACGACTTCATCGCCCACTGGGAACAGCGCGCCCCCGGCCTGCTGGCGAAGGTGAACGCCCTGGCGTGGATTGATCAGCCCGGGCTCCCCGCCGACGCCCCGCGCGCGCAATCGGCGAAGCTCGACGCGCTCAAGAGAATCACCGGCCGCATTCCCGAGGTCGCCGAGGTCAGCGCCTGGAGCGCCACCGAGTGGCAGCTCTTCCTCGAGTGGAGCCCGAAGACCCTGACCGCTGATCAGCTCGCCACCCTCGACGCGCGCTTCTCGCTCTCGAAGGCGAAGAACACCGAGCTCCACGTCGCGTGGCTGCTGCTGTCGATGCAGTGCGGCTCGACGGTGGTGCTGCCCCAGGTCGAGGCCTTCGTCGGCCGCGTGGGTCGCATGAAGTACTTGAAGCCGCTCTTCGCCGCGCTCCACGCCCGCGAGGCGACGAAGCCGCTGGCGAAGGCGTGGTTCGAGAAGAACCGCGCCCGCCTGCACCCCATCGCGCAGCAGGTGATCGCCGGCCTGCTGGCGAAGTAGCGCCCGGGACTTCAGCCTGGCAGCTGCTCGAACCGCGCCTGGAAGAACCGCAGATACTTCGGCTCGTAGACCATCTTCAGCCCGCGGGCCGAGGTGCGCGCGTCCCACACCGCGGCCACCGACTCGGCGGTCACGTCCATGTGGGCCTGGGTGTACACGCGGCGGGGAATGGTGAGGCGCACCAGCTCGAGCTTGGGGAAGTGGTGCTGCCCGGTCTTCTTGTCGCGGCCCGCCGAGACGATGCCGCGCTCCATCGAGCGCACGCCCGAGTCTTCGTAGAGGTACGCCGCGAGCGCCTGCGCGGGGAACTGCTCCTGGGTGAGGTGCGGGTAGAAGGCCTTCGCGTCGAGGTACACCGCGTGGCCGCCGATCGGCCGCACCACCGGCACGCCCCAGCTGTGCAGCTTGTCGCCGAGGTACTGCACCTGCCCGATGCGGGCCCGCATGTGGTCGTCCTGCACCGACTCCACGATGCCGCGCGCCATCGCCTCCATGTCGCGACCGGCCATGCCGCCGTAGGTGTGGAGCCCCTCGTAGACCACCACCAGGTTCGAGGCCTCCTCGTAGAGCGCCGGGTCGTTGAGCGCGAGCCAGCCGCCGATGTTCACCAGCGCGTCCTTCTTGCCCGACATGGTGCAGCCGTCGCTCAGCGAGCAGAACTCGAGGAGGATCTGCGCCACGCTCTTCTTCTCGTAGCCTGCCTCGCGCTGCTGAATGAACCACGCGTTCTCTACCGCGCGCGTCGCGTCGAGGAAGATGTTGATGCCGTGCTTCTTCGTCAGCGCGCGCACCTCGCGCATGTTCGCCATCGAGATCGGCTGGCCACCGGCCATGTTCACCGTGGCCGCCACGCAGACGTAGGGGATCTTCTTCGCGCCGACCCGCTCGATCAGCGCCTCGAGCGCCTGGAGGTCGACGTTGCCCTTGAAGGGGTGCTCGCTCGTCGGCTGGTGCGCCTCGGGAATGACGATGTCCACGAAGGTCGCGCCGGCCGCCTCCTGGTGGTGGCGCGTCGTCGTGAAGTACATGTTGCCCGGCACGGTGTCGCCCGGCTTGATGCAGATCTGCGAGAGGATGTTCTCCGCCCCGCGGCCCTGGTGCGTCGGCGTGATGTGCTTGTAGCCGTAGTACTTCTGGATGGCCGCTTCGAGGTTGTAGAAGTTGCGGCTGCCGGCGTACGCCTCGTCGCCGAGCATCATCCCCGCCCACTGCCAGTCGCTCATCGCGTTGGTGCCCGAGTCGGTGAGCAGGTCGATGTAGACGTCGTCCGACTTGAGGAGGAACGTGTTGTAGCCCGACTCGCGGATCGCCTTGTGCCGCTGATCAGCGGTGAG
>JBBRUE010000601.1:0-4857 GCA_038248085.1 Myxococcales bacterium
CAGGCCGTTGAGCGGGTTGGGCGCCGACATCTCGGCCAGCGCGATGGCGCGGTCGACCATGGTGTCGAGCGCCGCGGGGTTGAAGTCGGAGGTCCACACGAAGCCCAGCCGGTTCTTGACGAACACGCGCAGGCCGACGCCCTTGCTGGTGGCCTGGGTCAGGTCTTCGATCTCCCCGTCGCGCACCCGCACGTCGGCGCTGCGGCCGACCTGCAGAAACGCCTCGGCCTGTTTGGCGCCGCGCTTGATCGCGCGCTGGACGATCTTCTTCGCGAGGGCTTCGTAGTTCGTGCTGCTCATCGCTTGGCTCCCACCTTCGTGCCGCCGACCGTCATGTTGTCGATGCGCAGGGTCGGCAGGCCCACCCCCACCGGCACGCTCTGCCCGTCCTTGCCGCAGGTCCCCATGCCGGGGTCGGGCATCGGGTCGTTGCCCACGCGGCTGACGTTCTTGAGCGCCTCGGGGCCGATGCCGATCAGCGTCACGCCCTTGAGCGGTCGCCCCAGCTTGCCCTTCTTGATCTCGTAGGCCTCGCTGACCTCGAACACGAAGTTGCCGTTGGTGATGTCGACCTGGCCGCCGCCGAAGTTCGCGCAGTACACGCCCTTGTCGACCGACCGCAGGATGTCTTCGGGCGTGTCTTCACCGGGCGCGAGGTAGGTGTTGGTCATGCGGGGCATCGGGAGGTGCTTGAACGATTCGCGCCGCCCGCTCCCCGTCGACTGCTGCTTCATCAGCTTCGCGTTGAGCGAATCGTACATGTAGCCCTTGAGCTCGCCGCGCTCGATGAGCACCTTGAACTGCGCCGGGTTCCCTTCGTCGTCGACGTTGAGCGAGCCGCGGGCGTTGGCGACGGTGCCGTCGTCGATCACCGTGACCAGATCGCTGGCCACCTTCTGGCCGAGTTTGCCGGTGAACAGCGAGGTGCCCTTGCGGATGAAGTCCGCCTCGAGCCCGTGGCCGACAGCCTCGTGCAGCAGGATGCCGCTCCACCCCGGCGCCAGCACCACGGTCTGCTGGCCGGCCTCGGCGTCCGCGGCGCCCAGCCCGGCCACCGCCTGCCGGGCGGCCTCCTGCGCGACGCGCTCCGGGGTGAAGGTGTCGAAGTGCTTGAACGAGACGCGCCCGCCGCCGCCGTACGAGCCAGTGCGCCGCTCGCCCTTCGCGCCCTCGGCCACCACCATCGTCGAGAGCCGGCAGAGATCCTGGGTGTCTTCGGCGAGCCGGCCCGCGGTGTTGGCGACGAGGATCCGCTTCGTCGAGTCGGCCCAGCTGCACATCACCTGCTTGATGCGCTTGTCGTAGGCGTGCGCCGCCTTGTTGGCCCGCACGATGAGGTCGCGCTTCAACGCCACGTCGACGTCGGCGAGGTGATCGTCGAGCCGATAGAAGGTCGGCAGCGGCGTCCGGGCCACCCGGAAGGACCGTTCGCTCCCGCCGCCCTGGGCGATGAAGGCCGCGGTGCGCGCCGCGCGGAACAGCGCCTCCTCGTCGAGGTCGTCGGAATAGGCATAGCCCACCTTCGCCCCGGAGATGACGCGCACCCCCACGCCTTGCGAGAGCCCGTTCTGCGCGCTCTTCACCTTGCCTTCTTCGAGCGTCACCGCGGTGAACTCGTTGCGCTCGACGTAGACCTCCGCGAAGTCGGCGCCCCGCTCCATGCCCGCGGATAACAGCCGCTCACACAGCACAATGGGCAGGAGGGGATGGTGGGACGAGGGAACCGGAACGCGTTTCAGAGCGGTCGAAGTCCGAGACATGGGTCGAAGACTAACAACGCCTCCGGTGACGACCTGCTAGAGTTTTCGACCGATTCATGGCTCCTCCCAGGAAAAGCGTCTCCCGTGGAACCGGTGAGCTCGAGAAGGATCCCGAGCGTGAAAACCGCACGCAGGCGCGTGCCCCGAACCCCGTCGCCGAAGACCCCGAGCGCGCGAACAAGACGCAGGCCCGCGCTCCGAACCCCGCCCCGGCGGACGACGATCCCGAGCGGGCCAACAGCACCCAGGCCCGGGCGCCCAACCCGCTGAAGAAAGGCCCGAAGGTCCGCGCGAAGGTCGCCGAGCCCGATCTCCCGTCCGAAGACGAGGGCTCCTACCGGACCGGCCAGAGCTACCAGGCCGCCGACGAAGAGGAGGGACTTGCGGGGGACTCGCTGAGCCTCGAGGGCGACGGGCTCGAGGCCCTCGACCCGGAGATCGGCTCCCGCACCAAGGCGCTGCCCGCCCTCGAGACCGAGTCGTCCGCCAGCATGGCCGACGACGACGAGGCCGACGACGCCAACGCCACCCGCGCCGGGCCCCCGCTCAAGCTCGAAATCGTCGCCGGCCCCGATGCCGGCAAGAAGCGGAAGTTCAAGGGCGTGCGCATGGTCATCGGCCGCACGCCGGGCGTCGACCTGCAGCTGTCCGACCAGTCGGTCTCGCGCCGCCACGTCGAACTCATCTACGGCGACCAGGGCGTGATGATGAAGGACCTCGGCTCCGGCAACGGCACCAAGGTGAACGGTACCAAGGTCGCGGAGAAGCTCCTCGAGCACGGCGACGAGATCTCGATCGGCAAGACGCGCATCCGCTTCGTCGACGAGCTGGCGGCCTACAAGAAGGTGCGTGACGAGAGCGAGAAGAAGGACGCCGAGAAGAAGGCCGCCGCCGAGCGGAAGCGGTCCTCGGGAGAAGCGAAGGTGGTCGCCGCCGATGCGGAGGCCGACGCCGACGCCGACGCCGACCAGGCCTCGCCCGACGCCGAGAAGCCCGAGCCCGCAGAGGGTGAAGGCAAGATCGAGAAGAAGGGTCGCGTGCGGCCCGTGCGCAGCTCACGCCAGGCCGGTGGTGATGGCGGGTTTGCCGCGAAGTTCAAGGCGCTCCCCAAGCCGATGCGGCTGGGCATCGTGGGCCTCGTGGTCGCGGTGCTCTTTATCTTGATCGGCGGCATCGCGTTGCGCCCGCCGCCGCCGCCCCCGGTCGACACCGCGAAGGTGGTGGCTGACCAGAAGATGCAGGAGGCCCGCAACGCGGCGCGCGAAGGCGATTACGCGCGGGTCATCGAGCTGGTGGAAGGCGCGGAGAAGCTCTCGCCGGGCATCGACAAGACGAAGCTCGCGGCCCAGGCGAAGGGCGAGCTGGCCTTCGTGACCGGCCTCGCCGAGGCGCGCAAGGCCGTCGAAGAGAAGCGCTTCGAAGATGCCAGGCGCCTGCTGGACAAGACCGGCAAGGGCACCGTCAAGAGCGAGGAGGAGAAGGTCAAGGTACGCTCCGAGCTCGACACCGCGGAGCTCGCCTACAAGAAGGAGAAGATCGCCGAGCTGATCGCCTCGGGGGAAATCGAGGCCGCGAAGTCGGTGCTCGCCGAGCTCCCGGTCGAGATGCAGGCCGAGCCGGCCCAGAAGATCGCCGAGTTCGAGCGCCAGCTCGAAGAGCAGAAGGCGCTGGAGGCCAAAGACTCGGCGGCTTACGCCCGCAACGCCGCGGCCGCCAAGAAGGCCCGCCGCGAGCAGGAGATCAACGAGGCCTTCGTGGTGGTGGAGCGCAAGTTCGGCGGGGCGGAGTGGGATCGCGCGGCCAGCGAGTGCTCGCGGGTGATGGACGCCTTCGCCAGCGACAAGGACATCTACGGGCGCGCCAAGAAGCTCCAGGGCCTCATCCCCAACTTCGGCCGCAACTACGACGAGGGCATGAAGAAGTACCGCCAGGGCACCAAGGCCCAGGCCGCCAAGCCGCTGCGCGTCGCCTACGGCCTGTACGGGCAGATGAACCTGCGGGCGAACAAGTATGGCCAGGAGCTCGAAGACAAGATCGGCGACGCCGCGGTGATCGCCGGCAAGGAGGCCATTCTCCGCGAGGACCTCGTCACCGCCTGGCAGATGTTCAAAGACGCCTCGAAGTTCGACCCCAACGACGCCAAGGCGCGAGCGGGGCTCGACGAGCTGGCCTCGAAGGCCGAAGACCTCTTCCAGACGGCCTACGTGATCCGCGATCGTGATCCGCGCGAGGCGATCCGCAAGTTCAAGATCGTGGTGCAGGTCACCGACCCCGGGACCAGCGTGCACGAGAAGGCGAAGAACCAGTTGGCGGCGATGGCGCCCTGAGGCGCCCCCGTTTCGTTCCAGGAAGGTCATCGATCATGAGCCAATCGCTGCGCGAGCTGGGAATGGATTTCGTCGCCGACGGGAACTGGGGCCGTGCCCTGGGGGTCTTCGCCGAGGCCGTGCGCCGCCAGCCCAACGATCACCGCGCGCGCGTCCTCGCCGCCCGTTGCCTGGCGAAGATGGGCGAGACCGAGCGGGCGGTGACGGTGTTCCACGCGTGCGCCGAGGGGCTGCTGCGGCGTGACTACCTGCTCTCGGCCATCGCGGCCTGCCGCCAGGCGCTGCCCCTGGCGCCCCGCGAGCGGCGCATTCGCGAAACCCTCGCCCGCATTCACTCCCGCGCTGCGCGGGGCGTGGGCGGCCGGGCCGCGGGGCCTCCGCCGCTGCCGCCCGAGAGCATGTACGAGGGCAAGGTTGAGGCCGATCTCATGACCCTCCAGGGCGAGGATCTGTCCGACCAGGCGATGCAGGTGCTCGCGGTCGTCGACGCCAGCGCCTCGACCGATCCCCAGGCGCGGCCGCCGCTGCCACTCTTCGCCGACCTCGAGCGCGACGCGTTCGTCGATCTCGTCGAGCTGGTCGACTACCGCGAACTCAAGGAGGGCGAGGTCATCTGCCGTGAAGGCCAGGCGATCGATCGCATCTTCGTGCTGGTCGCCGGCAAGGCCGAGGTCACCCGCCAGGTCGACGGCGAAGCGAAGACGCTCGCCTTCCTCGGCGGCGGCTCGATCTTCGGCGAGATCTCGATGCTCACCGGCGCCGCCCCCACC
>JBBRUE010000602.1:0-4850 GCA_038248085.1 Myxococcales bacterium
CGTCGACCGACTTGCTCAGCTCGAGCACCGAGCCGGTGATGAGGTCCTTCTTCTTCTTCTGGTACTCCTCGAAGGCCTTGAGGAGGTCCTGCTGGCGCTCGCGCCCGAGGAGGAAGGTGGGCGCCCTGGAGACGACCAGGCGCATCGCGGCCTGGGCCTCGTCGACCTTGCCCTGGTCGGAGAGATCGAGGGCCTTGCTGTAGGCGATCAACGTGGCGAGGTCGGGCACCTTCGCCTTGCGGCGGGCCTGGGCGTTGGCCGAGAGCTTCGAGTCGATCTGCGCGACGAGCTGGTTGGCCAGCCGTTGCTCGAGATCGAAGATCTTGTCGCGATCGTCCTGCTCCTTGACGGTGGCGACCACCGAGCCGTCACTCGACTTCACCAGCCGCGCGGTGACGGTCAGCCTCGGGCCGGCGACGAGCATCGAGCCGTAGACGAGGTAGCTGGCGTTGAGCACCTTGCCCAGCTTCGCGGCGGTGGCCTTGTCGACGTACTTCGTCTGCTGGAACTTGAGTTCCTTGAGGACGTCTTCGAGCCGGGTGCGCTCGACGACGTGCACGCCCTCCCAGGCGACGAGATCGGTGATCAGCAGGTCGGCGAGCCCCTTGCGCATGAACTCCAGCTCGGGGTCGCTCGAGTCGTTGTCGAAATACAGCACCGACACGACGGGCACGTCGGCCGCCGCCAACAACGTCACCAGGGTGAGCGCCAGCATGGGCGTCAGTTCGCGCCGGGGAACGAGTCGACGTACTGGATCTTCACGTCAGGGAACGAGGTGACGAACTGCACCTTGGTGTCGGGGAAGCTGGTCACCATCTGCCACTTGCCGCACGAGTCGGGGAAGGAGCTGACCTTCTTCACCTTCACGTCGGGGAACGAGCTGACGACCTGCACCTTCACGTCGGGGAAGGACGAGACTTCCTGGATCTTCCCGTAGAGCGGCTTGCCGTTGAAGGAGCAGCTGCCCTTGTTGAACGAACCTCCGGCCCAGGCGCCTGCGGCGACGGCGAGGGACACGGCAACGGCGGCGAGGAGGAGGTTCTTCATGGGGGCGTCTCCGGGGAAGTGGAACGGCGTGGAGACGATACGACCCCCTACCCCCGGGGCGAGTGAAAACTCACGCCACCACGCACGACTCGGCGACGGGGGCCAGCTCGGGGATCACGGCGATCGGCAGCGAAAGTACCCGCCCCTGCACCCCGCCCAGCGAGCTCTGGCTCGACGCGTCGACGTTGACCTCGACCAGCGCGCCGATGGGGGCGTCGCCTTCGAAGTTCACCACCCGGTTGTGCGGGCTGCGGCCCATGCGCTTGAGCGGGTTGGTGCGCGAGCAGCCCTCGACGAGCACCTCGACGGTGTTCCCCACGTGCGGCGCCATCAGCGCGACGCTGACCTGCTTCTGTTGCGCCATCAGCCGCTCGAGGCGCTTCACCTTCACCTCGTGCGGCACCGGGCCCCACTCGAGTTCCTTGAGGCCGGCGATGGTCTTGGGCCGCGACGAGTAGACGAAGGCGAACTGGCCGTCGAAGCCGACGTCGACGCACAGCTGGTACGTCTTCTCGAAGTCTTCGTCGGTCTCGCCGGGGAAGCCCACGATGATGTCGGTGGTGATGGCGATGCCCGGGCGGGCCGCGCGCAGCTTGCCGAGGCGCTCGAGGTAGTTGGCGATGGTGTAGTCACGCTTCATGCGCACCAGCACCTCGTTGGAGCCGCTCTGCACCGGCAGGTGGAAGTGCGGCATGATCTTCGGCTCGAGGCGGAAGGCTTCGATCAGCTCGTCCGAGAGATCGTGCGGGTGGCTGGTGGTGAAGCGAACCCGCTCGATGTTCGGCACCTGGGCGGTGCGCAGCAGCAGCTGGGCGAACGAGATGCCGCCGAGGTAGCTGTTGACGTTCTGCCCGACGAGGGTCACTTCGCGGACGCCGACGGTGGTGAGCCGCGCGACCTCCTGGAGCACCTCGGTGAAGGGCCGGCTGACCTCGCGGCCGCGGGTGTGGGGCACCACGCAGAAGCTGCAGACGTTGTCGCAGCCCTTCATCACGGTGACGAACTCGGTGGTCTTGCCCACCGAGGTCTTCGGGTCGGCCTGAGGGAAGACGTAGCGCTCGCTGTCGACCCACGCGGTCTCGACGACGCGCACCTTCTCGCTCTCGATGCGCGCGATGATCTCGGGCAGCTTGCCGATCGCGTCGGGGCCGAAGACGAAGTCCACGTACGGCACCTTCTCGAGGATCTTCTTCTTTTCCTGCTGGGCGACGCAGCCCCCCACGCCGATCAACGCGCCGCGCTGGAGCTTCACCTGGCGGTACCGGCCGAGCGCCGAGAGCATCTTGTCCTCGGCCTTCTCGCGGATGGAGCAGGTGTTGAGGATGATCAGGTCGGCGTTGTCGGCGACCGGCGTCGGCGCGTACGAGATCGACGCCAGGGCCTCGCCCATGCGGTTGGTGTCGTTGACGTTCATCTGACAGCCGAAGGTGTGAATGAAGTACCGCTTCATGGGGCGCCTTCTGTTGTCACTGCGGCCCGGAAGTCAACCCGGGTGGACGTGCCCGGTGCCCTCGCGTTTGGCGAGCTCGCGGTGGAGCTGGAGGAGCTCCGCTTCCTTCCCCACCAGCAGGGCCACCGCCGCCGTGCCGTAGCGCTCTTCGAAGGCCGAGGCGTCCTCGAGGCGGGGCAGCTCCTTCGTGGCGCGGGCGACGATCTTCGCGTCCTTCTCCGAGGTGCCGGTCTTCGCCTGGGCGAGGCGCTCCTTCACCTGGGCGATGGCCGACCGGCGGCCGCAGAAGTCGCCGATCAACGACTTGAGCTTGCCCATCTCGACCAGGTCGAGCTTTGAGGCGGCGAGCGCGTGGGCGTGGGCGAAGGCGTACTGCCCGCTCCAGTCGGAGGCCGGGGCCTTGCCGAGCTCGGCCAGCAGCGTGCGCTGGTAGGTGATGAAGGCGTCCAGCCGCTCGGTGGACAGCTGCAGTGACGCGAGACGCAAAGTCTTCAAGTCCCTCATGGCGCGGAAGGTACACTGAAGGCCCGTGTCGAGTACCTGCCCATCGGAGCCTGCCCTCGAGGCATTTGCCCGCGGCTCCGGCGATCCCGCCAGCCGCGAGCTGCTCGCCGCGCACGTCCGGAGTTGCGCCGACTGCCAGGCCCGCTACCTGCCGCTGGCGCTGCAGAGCTCGGCGCTGCACCAGACCAACTTCGACTCGCCGGCGGCGCGGAGGCGCAAGCTGAGCCGCGAGACGCCGGTGACCCCCAACCTCGACGCGGCCTTCTCGACCGAATCGAGCCCCGGGCTCGAGGACACCCACGTGTCCGGCGAGACCGACGACCCCGATCGGTCGCAGACCTCGAGCGGCGTGCGGAAGGGCGAGGCGCTCGATCGCTACGTGATCCTCGATCGGCTGGGCGCGGGCGGCATGGGCGAGGTCCTCGCCGCGTGGGACCCGGTGCTCGACCGCAAGGTGGCGGTGAAGGTGCTGCGCGCCGACTTCGAGGGCTCGGAGGTGGGCGAGGAGCTCAAGCATCGGCTGCTCCGCGAGGCGCAGTCGCTGGCGAAGCTGTCGCACCCCAACGTGGTGACGGTGCATGACGTCGGGCTGGCCGGCGATCGCGTCTTCCTCGCGATGGAGTTCGCCGAGGGCAAGACGATCAAGAAGTGGCTCGAGCAGAAGCCGCGCCCGACGTGGCGGCACATCCTCGAGATCTTCCTCGCTGCCGGGGAGGGCCTGGTCGCCGCCCACGCCCAGGGCATCACCCACCGCGACTTCAAGCCCGAGAACGTGGTGGTCGGGCCCGACGGCCGGGTGCGGGTGATGGACTTCGGGCTCGCCCACGGCCAGGCGGCGAAGAAGAAGAAGAACGGCGACTCCGGGTTCCAGCGGACGATCACCCAGCCCGGCGCGATGCTGGGGACGCCGGCCTTCATGTCGCCCGAGGCGCTCTACGGGAGGCCGACCGACTTTCGCTCCGACGAGTTCAGCTTCTGCGTCTCGCTCTACGAGGCGCTCTACGGCTTCCGGCCGTTCGAAGGCGCGACCCCGGGCGCGCTGGCGGTGGAGATCGGCCAGAACCACGTGCTGCCGCCGCCGAAGGACACCCAGGTACCGCGGCGGATCCACCAGCTGATCCTCAAGGGGCTCCGCGCCGACCCCGCCGAGCGGTTCCAGACCATGCGCGCGCTGCTGGTGCAGCTCGGGCGTCGCCGCGGCAACCAGGGCGAGGGCCTCGCGCTCGGCTCGATCGCCGTGCTCGCCGTGCTCGCCGCCGGGCTCACCTTCCTCGTCTCGTACCGTGAGCGCACCCGCTGCGCGGAGGTCGACACGAGGCTGCGTGGAGTGTGGGACTCGACCGTGAAGCAGCAGGCGCGGGCCGCCTTCGACGCCACCCAGAAGCCGTGGGCCGCCGCGGCGTGGCGCGACGTCGAAGCCCGGCTCGATGGCTACGCGGCGCAGTGGCTGTCGCAACGCCGGGCCGCTTGCGAGAACAGCGCCGAAGGCAACGATCAACAACTCGGCCAGGAGATCCTCTGCCTGAGCCGGCGCCTGTCGGACCTCGGCGCGACCACCGAGCTGTTCGCCCACGCCGACGCCGAGATCGTCGAGCGGGCGGTGATCACGGCCTCCGCGCTCCCGCCGCTGAGCGCCTGCAAGCGTGCCACCGCGCTGAAGAAGGCGACCGAGACCGAGCCGCTCCGCGCGCAGCTCTCGGCGGTGAAGGCGCGCATCGACGCGGGCAAGTACGCCGACGCGCTCGCCTCGGCGACCGACCTCGCGACGCGAGCAGACGCCGCCGGTGATCGCACGGCCTTTGCCGAGGCGCGGCTGTGGGCGTCGATCGCGAAGATCCGCACCGGCGAC
>JBBRUE010000603.1:0-4842 GCA_038248085.1 Myxococcales bacterium
CTGCCCACCGAGGAGCAGGTGGCCAGGGGCTGACAGGCCACGCTGCTGCCGTTGGAGTTCGTGCCGCAGCTCGGCCCGCCCGCGCCGACGTAGGCCTCGTAGCTGCTCGAGTACACGCTGCAAGTGCGGCTGCCGATCGTGGAGCACGTGCCCAGGGGCTGACACGCCACGCTGCTCCCGTTGGAGTTGCTGCCGCAGATGGGCCCGCCTGCGCCGAAGTACCCCTCGTAGATGTTGGAGTAGACACTGCACGTGCGGCTGCCGATCGAGGAGCACGTCGCCAGGGGCCGGCACGCCACGCTGCTCCCGTTGGAGTTGCTGCCACAGATCGGCCCGCCGGCGCCGACGTACCCCTCGTGGCTGCTGGAGACGACGCTGCAGGTGCGGCTGCCCACCGCGGAGCAGGTGGCCAGGGGCTGACACGCCACGCTGCTGCCGTTGGAGTTGCTGCCGCAGATCGGC
The DNA here is from genome assembly GCA_038248085.1 of Myxococcales bacterium. Lineage (GTDB taxonomy): Bacteria > Myxococcota > Myxococcia > Myxococcales > Myxococcaceae > Archangium_A. The sequence goes on from JBBRUE010000603.1 coordinate 463, forward strand.
CCGCCCGCGCCGACGTAGCCCTCGTGGCTGCTGGAGTAGACGTTGCAGGTGCGGCTGCCCACCGAGGAGCAGGTGGCCAGGGGCTGACAGGCCACGCTGCTGCCGTTGGAGTTACTGCCGCAGATCGGCCCGCCCGCGCCGACGTACCCCTCGTGGCTGCTCGAGTAGACGCTGCACGTCCGGCTGCCCACCGAGGAGCAGGTGGCCAGGGGCTGACACGCCACGCTGCTGCCGTTGGAGTTGCTGCCGCAGATCGGCCCGCCCCCGCCGACGTACGCCTCGTGGGAGCTCGAGAAGTAGACGCAGCTGCGCGCGGTGGTCGAGGTGCAGGTGCTCCCGCGCTCGCACGAGACGCTGCTTCCGTTGGAGTTGCTGCCGCAGATCGGCCCGCCCGCGCCGACGTAGGCCTCGTGGTTGGTCCCGCTCCCGCCGCCGGTCCCGCCTCCGACTGCGCCGCCGCCCCCACCGAGCGCGGCGCCGCCGCCGCCCGTCGCGCCGCCGCCTCCACCGACCGCGCCGCCGCCGGAGCCACCCGTCGCGCCTCCGCCGCTGCCTCCGCCCGAACCAGCCGGGGTGATGCACTGCCCGAGGTTGCAGACATTGGCGAAGGGGCACGCCATGCAGGCCAGGCCTCCGCTTCCGCACGCGTTGGCGTCATTCGAGGCCATGCACACGCCGGTGGTCGAGCAGCAACCGGTGCAGGTCGCTGGCCCGCACGTCGGCGTGGGAGGCCCGCAGGCGAGGAACAGGGCTGCGCAGAGAACCAGGAGAAGAGCTCGCATCGCGCGCCCGTAGCCCACCGGCCGGGCCCCCGTCGAGCCACTGCGCCCCACTACCCGCCGGCGATGAACCCGCGCACCGCTCCCCAGTTCTCCTGGTGGATCGAGCCCACCCGCACGCACCGCACCATGCCGGCCGGGTCGACCAGCACGTGCACGGGGATGGACGCGCTCTTGTCGACGCCCAGCTTCTCGAGGAACGGCGCGAGGTCGTCCGCGCCGCGCAGCCAGCTCACGTGACCCAGCGGGTTCTTCTTCCGCCACTGCTCGAGCGCGGGCTGCGCGTCGTCCGCGTCGATGCTCAGCAGCTCGAACGAGACGTCGAGGTTCTCGCGCGTGAGGGCCTCGTCCCAGCGGGTGAGCAGCCCCATCTCTTCGACGCACGGCTTGCACCACGTCGCCCACAGGTTGAGCCAGGTCCACCCGCGGCGCTTCGGCATCGGGCCGCCGAAGTCGTGCAGCGTGGGCATCACCAGCGCGCGCGAACCTTCACCCGACGCGGGGTAGGTCTTCTCGCAGAACGCCGAGGCGTTCACCGCGGGCCTCTTCTTCACCGAGGCGAAGCGCTCGACCTGCGGCTCCACCTTCTCGTCGCAGCCCGTCAGCAGCACCGCTGCCACCAGCAGCCCGAGCTCAGATCGCACAGTCGATCCACGCGATGAGGGCGCTGCGGTTGATCTCCGGCACGGCGCAGGTCGAGGTGCGCGAACGGTTCCAGCTGCAGAACTCTTCACCGAGCTGGGCGTACTCCTCGCCGAGCCACAGCAGCCCGACCTGGTTCTTGAGGTCGTCGTCCTTGAACTTGCCCTGGAGGTGGTCGAGCACCGCCTTGGCGCGGTCGCGGCTCAGGCCCTCGTTGTACCCCGAAGCGCCGTCGGGGCTCGCGCGCGAGACGACGAAGAAGAAGCTCGCGCCGCGTTGATCGCTCCACGCCTTCTCGACCGCCAGCGCTCCGTCGGGGTCGAGGTCGGTCTTGTTGGAATCGAACTGGATGAGGGTCGCGCGCTTCGAGAGCGGCCGGAACAGCGCGTTGAAGTCGTCGCCCGAGAGCGCCGCGACCTTCTTCGCCTCCATCGGCTGGCAGCCGCGCCCGCCGCCGCCCTCGATGAGCCCGCACGCGCCGGCGACCCGGCGGATGATCGCCTTGAGCGCGGGCGTGCAGTAGCCGTCGTTCGAGACGCTGGCGACCGCGGCCTGGCTCTCGGGCTTCTTCACCTCGTTCTCGCGGAGCCGCCGCTGCGCCGCGCTCGCCCACACCGCGACCATCACCACGGGGATCGCCACCGCCGCCATCAGGAGGCTGGTGCTCTTCGCGCCGTCATTCATCGTTCGGTCTCCTGCTTCACGGGGGCGGACTTCGGCGGCGCGGGCCGCTTGATCGCCGCGCGCGCCTTCTTGCCCGCGGGCGAGAGCATCTTCGAGAGCGAGAACTCGAGCCCGAGGTCGGTGTCCTCGTCGCACATGCGCGCGTTGCCCACGAAGAGCTGCGGGGTCAGCACGGGAATGGCGTTCACCACCGCCCAGCGCAGGCTCTTGGTCAGCTTGCTCTTCACCTGCGGGCCGCCGAGGCAGCCCTTCACCTTCGGGAACGCGGTCTCGATCTTCGAGCGCAGCGCGGCGTCGTCCTTCGCCGCCAGCTCGCGCAGCGCGTCCTGCTGCTTGAAGGCCCACTGGAGCACCTCGCGCGCGGCCGCGTCGTCGCGCGGGCCACCCGCCACTCCGGCCGCGCAGAGCATCGCTTCGCTGACCGCGCACGCCCCGGGGTGCAGCGCCTCGGTCACCATCCAGTTGCAGGTGGGGTCGAGGGGGAAGAGCACCGCCTTGAGATCCAGCCGCTCGCGCAGCCCGCTCGCCGCGAGGCGCGTGTCGAAGGCCTTGCAGGCCGGGCAGAGGGGGTCGAGCACCTCGATGGCCGGCTCCCCGCTGCTCGGGGCGAGCGAGAGCATCACCCCCGCAGTGTCGTCGGCGTTCACCAGCGAATCGCAGCCGGCCAGCGCCTTCTTCTGATCAGCCGCGGGCGAGAACGCGAGGTAGGTCAACGAGAGCGCGACCACGAAGCCCACGCCCTCCGCGAGGCCGCGCGCGAAGGTCCCCGTCGCCGGCACGAAGCCGTGGGTCGCGTCGTTCTTGCGGTGCGCGAGCGCCGCGCCGACGAACACCACCACGCTCGAGACGTAGAGGCCGACGCACACCTTGCAGGTGGCCCCCACCTTCACCATCGAGAGGTAGCCGTAGATGACGGTCATCAGCAGCGGCAGCACCGTCGCCACCAGCAGGAACTTCGTCTCGTGCTTCGTCGGCGGGGTGGTGCGCCACGCGAGCGCCAGCGCCCGGTAGGCGAGGAACGCGTAGGTCGCCAGCGCCCACAGGCTCACCGGCATGCCGCCCCACAGGCTCTCGCGGAAGAACGAGCTGTACGGGCTCATCATCACCGTCTTGCAGCCGGTCTCGCCGAGCTCCTTGCCCGCGCCGGGAATGAAGGAGCAGTGGATCGAGTGCACCTGGCGGTCGAGGTGCTGCACGAAGTCGCTGGTGCTCACCGCGGCGAACACGCAGCCAAGCAGCGCGCCGATGGCGAGGATCAACAACGGCCCGCGCAGCGAAGTGGCGGGCGCAGGGGGGAGCGTCTCGGCTTCTTCCGCTGGAGTCATCGGCCGCCTTCGTAGCACCGCTGGCGGCCGTACTAGGCTCCGCGGGCCATGCGCGTCGTCGTTCCCCCGTTTCACCGCTTCAGCACGTTGTTCGTCTCCAACGTCTTCCTGCTCGATGGGGGCACGGGCGATCGCTGGCTCATCGACTCCGGCCACTGGAGCGAGCGGGTGCAGTTGCTCGCCGAGCTGCGGCGCACCGGAATCCAGCCCTCCGAGTTGACCGGGGTGCTGCTGACGCACCGGCACTCCGACCACGCGGGCAACGCGGCCTTCCTGCAGCGCGAACACGGGGTGAAGATCTACGCCCACCGCGCCGACGCCGAGGTGCTCGACGGCACCGTGCCGCGCCCGACGATGGGCGAGCGGGGCCACCTGGTCGAGCGCCTGCTGTGTGCCGTCGAGAACCGCTGGCCCTCACGCCTCAAGGTCGAGCGCGCGCTCGACGCCGGCGAGTCGATCGCCAGCCTCGAGGTGCACCACGTGCCCGGCCACACCGAAGGCTCCGTCTTCTACCGCCACGCGGGGACGGGCTGCCTGCTCACCGGCGACACGCTGCTCACCGCGCGGCCGCCGCTGACCATCGTGCGGGACATCGTCAAGCCGTACGACGCGTTCTGCATCGACCTCAAGCAGGCGCACGCCTCGCTCGACACCTTCCACGCCGAGGGCTGGGCCTACGAGCACGTGCTCGCGGGTCACGGCAAGCCGCTGGTGGGCAACGCGCGCACGCGGGTGCTGCGCGCGTGGGCGACCTGAGCCATTAGCGCGGGCCATGCGCGCGGCGGGTCGTGACCTCGACGGACCTTGTCCTCGCGGGTGACGGGGCGCACAGTCCCGCGCAGGTGGGGGACTGGCAGGGGTCGTCGTCGTGAAGCTGCACCGAAGCAAGAAGACTCGTTCGGCGAAGCCCGCTCCCAGCCGCGCCGCGCAGCCCGCGAAGACCGCGCCCA
>JBBRUE010000604.1:0-4842 GCA_038248085.1 Myxococcales bacterium
ACCCCACCCCGACGCTGCGTTCCGGCGAAGCGCCGACTCCGACGCCGACCTGTCTCGTCGTGTGGCGCACCGGCTTCGAGGTCTTCCACGCCCCGGTGACGGCGCTCGAGCTCGCGGCGCTGTGTCACCTCGTCACCGGCGCGCTGCTCCCCGACGTGCTCGCGCCCTTCGAGGCGCTCGAAGACGGAGGGGTCTCGGCCTTCACCGCTCTCCAGAGCTGGTTCAATGAGGGCATGGTTTCCCGGCTATCTTCCGCCGCCCCCCGTGACGAGCGAACCGACTGACGAGGTCTTGATGGCGCGCTTCATCGACGGCGATGGGAGCGCCTTCGACGTGCTCTTCGGCCGCCACGGCGGGCTGGTGCGCGCGTTCCTCCAGCGCATGACGGGCTCCGCGGCGGTGGCCGACGATCTCACCCAGGTGACCTTCGTCTCGGTGGTGCGCGGGCGTGGCCGGTTTCAGCGTGGGGCGAAGGTGAAGCCGTGGCTCTTCGCCATCGCCACCAACGCGGCGCGTGACTGGCGGCGGCGCTCGAAGTTCGAGTCGGTGACCGACGAAGGTGACCTGCCGGAGCAGGAAGCCGAGCGCGGCCCGGAGCGCGACCCGGGGCTCGAGAGAGCGGTGAAGAACGCGCTGGCGCAGCTCCCTGAGGCGCAGCGCGAGGCCATCGTGCTCAACCGCTTCGAGGGGCTCTCCTTCGCGGAGATCGCGGTGCACGCCGGCGTCACCGAGTCGGCGGTGAAGGTGCGTGCCCATCGCGGCTATGAGCGGCTGCGCGAATTGCTGAAGGGAGTCTGGCCATGAAGTCACCTGATGAACGGCTCGACGCGGCGATCGGCGCGGCAGGCAGCACCCCTTCTGCGGCAGGGCTCGATGGGTTGGCGCGCGCGGCCCGTGAAGAACTCGGCCGGCACCCGGAGACGCGCCCGTGGTGGATCGACGGCCTGCTGGTGCTGGGGATCAACCTGGTGATGGGCGTGGGCGCGGCGGCGATGATGTCGTGGTCCGACGTGCAGCACGGCTCTACGGCCACCAAGTACGCGGTCGGGTTGGCGTGGTTCGCGGTGATGGCCGTGGGCTCGGTGTGGTGGCTCGCGCCCGGGCCGCGGACGGCGCGCTGGGTGGTGCTCGGCGGCTTCGGACTGACGGTGGTGCTCGCGATGGGCAACGCGTCGGGCTTCGACCCTGGGTCGCCCTTCTTCCGCGGGGTGAGCTGCGCCTTCTTCGAATGCGGGCTGGCGCTGGTTCCGCTGGCGGTGGTGCTGCTGCTCTCGCTCCGCTTCGCCGCGCGGCCGCTCCATCTCTTCACCGCGTCGCTGGCCTCGGGCGCGGGCGGGGCGATGGCGCTGCACTTCCACTGCCCCAACGGCACGCTGGGGCACCTCGTGGTGTTCCACCTCGCGCCGGTGGTGCTGATGGCGGCGCTCGCGGTCTTCATCCGCGGGCGGCTGCCGAGCCGATCCTTCGTTCCGTAGCGGTTACTTCTTCACCAGCTCGACGCGGCGGTTCTGCGCGCGCCCGTCTTCGGTGCGGTTGTCGGCCACCGGCCTGGTGTCGCCGAAGCCGTTGCTGCCCAGGCGCGCCGCGGCGATGCCCTTGCTCACGATGAACTTCTTCACGCTCTCGGCGCGGCTCTTCGAGAGGGCGAGGTTCGCCTTCGCCTGCCCGACGTTGTCGGTGTGGCCTTCGACCGAGAGCTTGAGCGTGGCGTTGTCCTTGAGCAGCGTGACGATCTCCGCGAGCAACAGCTCCGACTCGGGCTTGATGGTGGCCTTGCCGGTGTCGAAGTTCACGCCGTGGAGCGCGATGAAACCGTCTTTGTTCAGGGCGTCCATCATCTCCGAGGCGGTGAGCTCGACCTTCTGCTCCATGGTGGACAGCTCGACGATGGTGAAGGTGTTGTAGGTGTTGCTGTTGTTGAGCTGGATGTTCAGCCACAGCTCCGACTTGCCCATCGGGGCCATCATCGTCGCGGTGTTTCCGCCGGTCTCGATGTCGGAGAACACCAGCTTCCCGCCGGCCTTCTTGAAGGCGTTGGTGTAATTGCGAACGATCTCCACCGCGCTGGGCGTCTTCGGGCCCTCCTTGAGCCCGTAGACGATCGTCCAGGTGCGGCCCTCCTTCTTCACGGTGGTCTCGGGCGCCACGTACATGTCGACGGAGTTGAAGTCGTTCTGCAGGTAGTCGGCGATGTAGAAGCCGGGGAAGCGGCTGACCTTCGGGTGATCCTTCGACCCGTCCTGGTCGTCCTGGGCCCACGCGAGTGCAGGGAGCAACGAGATCAACAGCGCAGCGACGAGGCGAGGGGACGCAGTCATTGAACTCTCCTGAGGTTGCGCCCGACTCGACCACGTCTCGCGCTCGCATGAAGCGCGAATGCATCGGCGCTCACCGCTCGGCGAATGGGCGCCATTCGCGGGAGTAGTCTGCGGCCGTGCTGCTCCTCGTGCTGGTGCCGTTGTTGGTGGGCCTCTCCCTGCTCGGGCAGCGGCCGGTCGCGGCCCTGCTGCGCGTGAAGGCTCCGGTGCGTCCGTTGTGGCCGTTCGCCCCCGGCACGCCGTTCTGGTCGCAGCTCGCGGTGCGGGCAGCGGGGCTGTTCGTCACCTTCTGCGTGGTGGTGGCGGTGGGCTTCGCGCAGTTCAGTCGCGAGCAGCGCGTCACCAGCCGCGTCGAGGTGGTACCGGGGCTGGCCGCGGCGCGGGGCGGGGTCGAGAGCGGAGACGTGGTGGTCGCGGTCGATGGCGTCCCCGTGAAGACGTTCAGCGAGCTGCGCGAGGCGATGCTCGGGGTGTCGCCCGTGAAGCAGCTCTCGGTCTCCCGGGGTGGGTCGATCATCCAGCGCACGGTGAATGCGCAGGACGGCGTGCTGGGCGTGAGGCCGGCCGGCGAGGCGCTGCCGTCGGCCCCGGGCCGCGCGCTGCGCTCGGCGCTGCGGTTCCCCTTCGTGCTCGGGCAGATCCTCGCCGACGCGCCGCGCACGGCCGCGGTTGCGCCGCCGAGAGAGGCCGTGTGGGCGCTCTTCGGCGTGGCGGAAGCGTGGTGGCTGTGCGTGCTGCTCGAGGCGATGGCGTTCGTCGTCAACGGGCTCGCGCGGCTGTAGGCGCCCGGCCGAGGAGCGTGGCAACGGTGCCGGTGTGGGCTTCGGCTATCGTGCACGGCGCGATGACCATGCGAAGGGTAGCGGCGATGGTGGTGGTGTTAGTCGCGCAGGTTGCGTGCATCGGCACGGCGGAAGGCTCCGACGACGCCGGCTCCGTCGTCGATGGCGGCGCGACCTCCGACGCGGGCTCGTTAATCGACGCCGGAACGACCACCGACGCTGGCGCGACCTCCGACGCGGGCTCGCTAATCGACGCTGGCACGACCACCGACGCCGGCACGACCACCGACGCCGGCACGAGCACTGACGCCGGCACGACCACCGACGCTGGCACGACCACCGACGCCGGCACGACCTGGGTCTGGGGCCTCACCACCGACAACGCGATGACCAGCACCTCGGCCCAGGTCATCGCGCTGCAGGCCCTTTCGCGCCGGCCGATGCTGCGCGTCGTGTTCGACCCGCCTTCAGGAGGAGGGCCGACCGCGACCGACTACCAGCCCTCCGTCTCGGCCCTCGCCCAGGTCTCCGACGTGATGGGCGAGCCGCTCGATTCGGTCGAGATGGCGGCGTTCACGGTGCCGCAGGTGCAGGCGCGCATCACCGAGTACCTCCAGGTGCTCGGCCCCCACGTCAGCGTGTGGGAGGTCGGCAATGAGATCAGCGGCAACTGGCTGGGGGCCAACGCCGTCCCCAAGGTCGAGGTGATGTTCGACGCCGTGAAGGCCGCGGGGAAGAAGGCGGCTCTCACGCTGTATTACGAGAACCCGCCGACACCGGGCTTCGAGATGATCAGCTGGGTCGACGCGAACATTCCCGTCGGCCATCGATTGCGCACCGGCCTCGATTACGTGTGGGTCAGCTACTACGAGGACCAGAACGCCGGGCACCAGCTCACCCAGGCCGAGCTCGACACGATGTTCGCCGCGCTCGCGCTGCGCTTTCCCAACGCGAAGGTGGGCCTCGGCGAGTGCGGGTGGGGGGGCTCCCTCCCGGCCAGTGACGCCACGCGCGCCGCGCTGATCCGCCGCTTCGCCGGCTCCCGGGTGCCCTCGGTGCCGGCCTTCGTGGGCGGCGGCTTCTATTGGCACTTCAACGTCACGATGGTGCCGATGACGAAGCCGGACTGGGCGGTGCTGAGCGCGACCCTTCCGCCCTGAGTGGCTCCGGCTCGCTGGTGCTATCGGCTACCGCGAGACGGGCGCCAGCTCGACCGCACTCGGAGTCGCCACCGGGAAGTGGAGGATGATGCGGTTGCCCCCCCCGGGCCGCGCCTCGATGGTGAGCGAGCCGCCCGCGCCTTCGACATGCTCGCGGCACAGCGCCAGGCCGAGCCCAGCACGTGCGTTCGAGACCGGCACCTCGAGCGGGGTGATGGTGCGCCGGGTTTCCTGCGCGGCTCGGCCCGAGTCTTCGACCACCAGGCGAACACGCTTCTCTTCCGCCTCGGCGGTGATGATCACCCTCGGTGCGGTCGTGCCCTCGATGGCGTCGGCTGCGTTGAGCAGCAGGTTCACCACGACTTGCACGAGCCGGCGGTGGCCCATCGCCACCTCGGGGAGCGCGTCGGCGAGCGCGAGCTGCGGCTCCGTCAATTTGCGGAGGCGGCTCGAGGCCAACGCCAGCGCCTCGCTCACCGCGTCGATCACGTTGCCCGTCGAAGGCCCGCCGTCAGGCTGCACGAAGAGCTGCAGCATGCGAATGGTGTTGCCGATGCGCTCGAGCCCTTCCCGGGTCTCCTG
>JBBRUE010000605.1:0-4834 GCA_038248085.1 Myxococcales bacterium
ACATCCGCGCCGGGCACCCCTGGGTGTTCAAGAAGGCGATCGAGGTGATCCCCCGCGTGCCCGCCGGCAGCGTGGTCGATCTCGTCGACGACGGCCGGTTCGCGGGCCGCGGCTACTACGATCCACTCTCGGCGATCGCGGTGCGGGTGCTCACCACCGACCCCCGCGAGACGATCGACGCGGCCTTCTTCGAGCGCCGGGTGCGCCAGGCCCTCGAGTCGAGGCTGCAGCTCATCGACTTCAGCGGCACCAACGCCTTCCGGCTCCTCCACGGCGAGGGTGACGGGCTGCCCGGGGTGGTCGTCGATCTCTACGCCGGCTTCGCGGTGATGAAGCTGTACTCGGCGGGGCTGACGCCGCACCGGCCGCTGATCGTCGAGGCGCTGATGAAGGTGGTGCCCGGGCTCAAGGGCGTGGTCGGCCGCGACGAGGTCGGGCGCGATGACGCCGACGTCGACGACGAGAAGGGCAACGGGCGGATGATCGCCGGCCTCGAGGCGCCGCAGCCGCTGCAGATCCTCGAGCGCGACGCGAAGTTCCTCGTCGACGTCTACGCGGGGCAGAAGACGGGGTTCTTCCTCGATCAACGCGAGAACCGCTTCCTGCTCCGGCGCATCTCGAAGGACCTCGACGTCCTCAACTGCTTCTGTTTCTCCGGGGGCTTCTCGGTGAACGCCGCCCTCGGGGGCGCCCGCAGCGTCTTCTCGGTCGACCAGGACGTCGAGGCCATCGCGCTGGCCCGCGAGAACTTCACCCTCAACGGGCTGCCCGCCAGCAAGCACGACTTCCTCGCCGCCGACGCCTTCGATCTGCTCGACTCGTTCAAGCGCGAGGGCCGCAAGTTCGACCTGATCGTCCTCGACCCCCCTGCCTTCGCGAAGAGCCAGAAGGCCGTGGAGGCGGCGATCGCTGGCTACTCGTCCCTCAATCGCCAGGCGCTCGCCGTGCTCAAGCCCGGGGGCATCCTCTGCACCGCGAGCTGCTCGGCGCGCGTCTCCTCGGAGGCCTTCTTCGAGGCGGTGAAGGAGAGCGGGTACAACGCCGGGGTCGAGCTCTCGCTGGTGGAAGAGCGGTACCAGCCGCCGGACCACCCGGTGCGCCTCCAGTTCCGCGAAGGCAAGTACCTCAAGTTCTTCGTGCTCCGCGGGCGCTGAAGAAACCTTGCACACCCCCCCTCTGGGGCGTGTCACCTCGCCGAAGCCGTTGACTTCAAAGAAGTCCTCAGCCAAACGAACCCGGGCCTTTACCGGGCCGGAATCTCCACAAAGGGAAAACCAATGCGTTCCATGAAGCTCGTTGCTCTCGGTGCTCTGTCGTTGCTCGCTCTCGTTGGCTGCAATCAGGGCCAGCCGCGCATCTACCGCGTGGCCGTCGACGCCACCCCGGTGCGGACGATCGCCGTCCCCAGCTGCTTCCGGAACAACAACCTGCCCGCCGGCCGCGGCAACATCACCGAGCAGAACTACCGCTCGGAAGACGAATGGGTGATCTGGAACGGCATCGATCAGACCGAGTACCTCGACCTCGGCACCCAGGTCTTCAAGCTCGGCGACGCCCCCACGATCAACATCAACGACGTGATCGAAGGCACCGACAAGACCTTCTCGGCGCTCCGTAACGTGCAGAAGCCCATCCAGGACTTCTACACCGAGGCCCGCCAGACCCAGATCTCGGTCAAGTTCAACGACTACTCGTTCGCGCCCGTGGGCACGATCGCCCTCAACTCCCAGTACGCCTGCATCAAGGGCCGCAACGATTGCCCCGTCGGCGACGCTTCACCGGAGGACGCCGCCTCGTGCAGCTCGCAGCTCAACTTCGTCGCCCGCCGCATCGACGTGACGCAGACCACCGTGTACACCAACAACCCGTAAGTCTCGGGGTGTTGACGTCGCGAGCGGGAGCCTGGAGACAGGCTCCCGTTTTGTTTTGCGGGGTGCGCGCATGGTGATGAAGGGCCAGTTCCTCGAGCGGCCGACGCTCATTCCCCTCGCCGGTGGGCTGGTGCTCGAGGGTGTCTCCCACCGCGGCGAGCTCCGCCCGGGGTTGCTCGTGCTGCCGCCTCCGCCCTTCGAGGGCAGCGGCATGGACCACGTCGTCGGGGCCGAGCTGGCCTTCGCCGCTTCCCACGCCGGCTTCCCCACGCTCCGGTTCAACTACCGCGGCGTCGGCGCGAGCCAGGGCCAACCCTCGCGGAGCCCGAACGACTGGCTGGAAGACGCGATCGCCGCGCTGGAGCTGGCGATGGACAACACCCAGGGCGAGCGGGTCGTGGTGGCCACGATCGGCGCCTCCGACGCGGTGGCCCTCAAGCTGGCCGAGCTCCACCCGCTGGCGGGCGTCGTGCTGATCAACCCGTCCCTCGCCCGGCCAGGCGACTTCGAGGGTCGGCCGTCCGTGCCCTGGCCGCTCGCCGTGGTGCTCGCCGAAGACGACGCTACCCAGGACCGCGCCCGCTGGTCGGCGGTGCTCGAGCGCCACGGCGCGCAGCTCACCGTCATCCCGGGTGCGACACGCACCTACCAGCGAAACCTGCCGATGGTGGGCAAGGCGGCCGCCTCCCTTCTTGGGAGGGCGGGGGGTCGACGGCCGGAAGGTGCCTGAACCACACTGCTTTCGAGGACTTCACGCTTCTTCGCGGCGCAGACCGGGAACTTGTGAAGAGATCCAATCGTTGTCCCAGTCGTTCGTAACGCCGTGCGAGGCCCATCCATGCGAAAGCTGCTGACCCTGTCGTTCGCGGTGACGATGTCCCTGTCGTTCACTGCGTGCTCCCGCGGCGAGGCGGAGGTCGATCTGAGCCGGCCGGCCTACGTGACGGCCGACCTGCCCGATGACGTGACGGCGCGCGTGCCCGGCCGTGTCGTCGTGGACTTCGTCGACGGCACCACGAAGGCCGAGTTCGACGCCCTCGAGGCCGGGTGGGGCCTCGACCTCGAGTTCAACTCCGAGGAAGAGGGCCCGCTGTCGGCCATCACCACTGGCTCGTATGACGGCGACCTCGACGCCCTCCTGGCGAAGATCCGCGCGAACCCGAAGGTCGAGGCCGCGGAGCCGCTGATGACGGTGAAAGCGAGCTTCGTGCCCAACGACCCGCTCTACGCGCAGCAGTGGAACCTCAAGTTCATCAACATGGAGAAGGCCTGGGAGGTCACCCATGGCAAGGGCGTCATCGTCGCGGTGCTCGACACCGGCATCGCCTTCGAGAACCACGGCGACTTCGCTGTCGTGCCCGACCTCGACGGGGCGAAGTTCGCGAAGGGTTGGGACTTCGTGAACGACGACGAGCACGCCAACGACGATCACGGCCACGGCACGCACGTCGCCGGCACCATCGCGCAGCAGACCAACAACGGTGAAGGCGTCGCGGGCATCGCCTTCGAAGCGACGCTGATGCCGGTGAAGGTGCTCGACCACTTCGGCAGCGGCAACACCGCGGACATCGCCGACGCCATCCGCTGGGCGGCCGATCACGGCGCGAAGGTCATCAACATGTCGCTGGGCGGCGGTGGCCGGTCCGACGTGATGGAACACGCGGTGTCGTATGCGCGCGCCAAGGGCGTGGTCGTCGCCTGCGCGGCCGGCAATGGCGGCCGCGGCGTCGTCGAGTACCCGGCGGCGTACCCCGGCTCGTTCGCGGTGGCCGCGGTGGGACCGACCGGTGCGAAGGCCCCCTACTCCTCGTGGGGCAAGGAGCTCGACATCGCTGCTCCCGGTGGCGACAAGTCGCAGGGTGAGGCCGCGGGCATCGTGCAGAACACCATCGATCCGCAGGACGTGAGCCAGGCCGTCTACGCCTCGTACCAGGGCACCTCGATGGCCACGCCGCACGTCGCGGGTGTCGCGGCGCTGCTCTTCGCCGCGGGCGCGAAGAACCCCGACCAGGTGGAGAAGGCGATCATCCTCGGCAGCAAGGCCGCTCCCGGCGCCAAGGGGTGGACCGACCAGTACGGCCACGGCCTGCTCGACGCGAAGGGTGCGCTCGATGCCCTCAAGAAGCTCCGCGCGGCCGACGCGAACGAGCTGCTCCCCGACGAAGTGCAGATCGCCCACCAGCAGCCCGTCGCCGAGGCGCGCGAGACGGTCGGCCTGTACTCCTACAACGCGACCAACTGGAAGGTCTTCGGTTGGGGCGCGGCGCTGCTGGCCTTCGTGCTGCTGACCCTCGGCCGCAAGGAGCGCCCCGGCTACCTCAACGTGATCGCCAGCCCCGGCTTCTTCGTGCCGATGCTGCTCACCACGGTGGGCGTCTTCTTCGTGCAGTTCGTGGTGGAACCCAGCGCGCTGTCGACGGCGATCACGCTGCCCATCCCCGACTGGCTCAACCGCATCATCTTCGGGCGCGGCTCGCTGGCGAACCCGCTCGTGTACAGCGCCGGCATCCCGATCGTGGCCTCGCTCTTCGCCATCAAGCTCAAGGGCCTGCGCCCGGTGGTCGGCGGCCTCGCCGTCGGCTTCGCGGCGATCCTCGGCTACGCGGCGTGGGCCAACGCCCCGGCGCTCGCGTGGATGCCCTTCACCTTCCTCGCCATCCCCTGGCTGGCGGTCAACGCGCTGGTCTGCTTGTTCCTCGCAAGGGCGATGATCAAGAAGGAGGCGTGATGAAGCTCTCGGGCACCGTGAACTTCCGCGACCTCGAGACCGGCATCTGGGTGCTCGAGGGCGACGACGGCAAGACCTACCTGCTCGCTGGCGGCGATCGGAAGATCAAGAAGAGCGGGGCGCGCATCGAGGCCGAGGGTGACCTCGACGCCGACTCCGCCACCATCGCGATGGTGGGCCCGCGCTTCGTGGTGAAGCAGTACCGCTTCACTTGAGGGTGCGGACGAAGGCCTCG
>JBBRUE010000606.1:0-4830 GCA_038248085.1 Myxococcales bacterium
AGCGCGTTGGGGCGGGCATGCGAGTTGAAGAAGCCCTGATCCGGAGGTGTCGCCCATGTCTACCCGAGCGCAGGACTTCAAGGCCGCATCGCAGCGCACCCGTCACCTCGCCCCGACGGTGAAGAAACCGCACCGGCTCCTCGACCCGATGCACACCGACACGCGCAACGTCACCAAGCGCAACGACAAGCAGGTGGGCATGGCGCTGGAGGACTCGATGAACGGCCACCCCTCGCGCAAGTCGACCCGGGCCTCGTCGAACCACGGGCGCTGCGACACCAAGTTGATGCGCGCGGCCCGCGACAGGGCCCTCAGTCCGAAGGCTCAGGCGGCGCGCGCCCAGGTTGCCCGCCATCACCACCCGTAGAGGAGGTCGTCATGCAAAAAGAACAAGTTCCCCCGAAGGTCGACTTGAAGAACTTCCAGAACGACGTGCGTGCCCTGCGTGATGAGGTGAAGCTGAAGATTCATCTCGCCGGCATGGACCTCAAGACCGAGTGGGAGAAACTCGAGCCGCAGATCGAACGCACCCTGAACAGCGCGTCGCTGGTCTCGGGCGAGGTCGTCGAGGATCTCAAGAAGCGCCTGACCGAGTTCCGTCAGCGCCTCGGCCGCAACTGAACGGTCCGCTGATCAATGCCGTGATCAGACGTCGCCGATGAACACGAGGTGGGACGCGGTCTTCTCGACGGAGGCCGTAAACCCCACCTCGCGCAGCCGCTTGTTGAACCCGGGGTGCGTGACCGCCGAGAACACGGCGAGCCGGCCCCCGGGCTTGAGCGACGCGCGCACCGACGACATGCCCCCGATGCTGTAGAGCGTCTGCTCGTCGTCCACCGTCATCGCCGACGGGCCGTTGTCGATGTCGAGCAGCACCACGTCGAACTTGCCCCGGTAGCGCGGGAGCACGGCCTGCACGTCCCCCAGCTCCACCGTGACGCGGGGGTCGTCGAGGGCGTTGCCGTTCATCGCCGCGAGCGCCCCGCGGTTCCACTCGACCAGCGCCTTCGAGAGCTCGCACACCACGACCTGGGCGCCGTGGGGCAGCACGTCGAGCGCCGCCCGCAGCGTGAAGCCGAAGCCGAGGCTGCCGATGAGCACGCGCGGGTGCTCGTTCATCACCCGGGCGCTGCCGATGCGGGCGAGGTCTTCTTCGCTGCCGTGGCGGCGGCTCATGAAGAGGATCTTCCCCTCGACCTGCACCATGTACTCGGTGTCGCGCTGGCGCAGCGTCCACTTCCCGTCTCTGGCGAGCGTCTTCCACGGCTTCATGACGCTCCCGATGCCACAGTTTCGCGGGCTCCGCTGCCCGCAATGCAGCTACGGCTTCGGGGGCGGCGGGGGCTTGTCCTTCGACGCGCGGCGCTCGCTGAGCTCGATCATCTTGCGGAAGGCGAACCACGAGACGAGCACGATGACCGCCATCACCACCATGCCCCAGTTGTCCTTCGTCGCGTCGAAGGCGAACTTCGAGGAGGTGTCAGCGGCGGCATCGGCGAGCAGCATGGTTTTCACTTAGCAGCGCGCGAAGGGCTTGCAAGCCGCGGCCAGAAGTTCCATGTGGCGCGGCCATGAGCCGCATCTACCGCCAGCTTCCCCCCAAGCACACCCGCATCGGCCTCGCCTTCTCGGGCGGCCTCGATACCCGCGCCGCCGTCGCCTGGATGACGAAGAAGGGCGTCGACGTCTACGCGTACACCGCCGACCTCGCCCAGCCCGACGAGAAGGACGTCAACGACATCCCCCCCATCGCGCTCAAGCACGGCGCGAAGGCGGCCCGGCTCATCGACACCCGCGACTCGCTGGCGCGCGAGGGGCTGACCGCCCTCCAGTGCGGCGCGTTCCACCTCCACGTGGGCGGCAAGAAGTACTTCAACACCACGCCCCTGGGCCGCGCGGTCACCGGCACCGCCATCGTGCGGGCGATGAAGCACGACGACGTGCACGTCTTCGGCGACGGCAGCACCCACCGCGGCAACGACATTCAGCGGTTCTACCGCTACGGCATCCTCGTCGACCCCGATCTGCGCATCTACAAGCCGTGGCTCGACGCGCTCTTCGTCAGCGAGCTCGGCGGCCGCCTCGAGATGTCGAAGTTCCTCGAGGCCGAGGGCCTGCCGTACAGCATGTCGGCCGAGAAGGCCTACAGCACCGACTCCAACATGCTCGGCGCCACCCACGAGGCGAAGGACCTCGAGCACCTCGACAAGTCGATGATGGTGGTCAACCCCATCATGGGCGTCGCCCACTGGAAGCCCGAGACGAAGATCGAGACCGAGCAGGTCACCGTCACCTGGGAACACGGCGTGCCGGTGGCCCTCAACGGCAAGCGCTTCGACTCGCTGGTCGCGCTCTTCCTCGAGGCCAACCGCATCGGCGGCCGCCACGGCTTCGGCATGTCGGACCAGATCGAGAACCGGGTCATCGACGCCAAGAGCCGCGGCATCTACGAGGCGCCCGCGATGGCGCTGCTGCACCTCACCTACGAGCGCATTCTCTCGGCGGTGCACAACGAGAACACCACCGACCTCTACTGCACCCTGGGCCGCCGCCTCGGCCGGCTGCTCTACGAGGGCCGCTGGTACGACCCCGAGTCGATGCTGCTCAAGGAGTCGCTGGTGCGCTGGGTGTCGACCGCCATCACCGGCGAGGTCACCCTCGAGCTGCGCCGCGGCGACGACATCACCATCGTCAAGACGGTGGCCGCGCACTCGGCCTACGCGCCCGAGAAGCTGTCGATGGAGAAGACCGTCGGCGCGTTCTCGCCGGAAGACCGCATCGGCGCGCTCGAGCTGCAGAACCTCAGCGTCGCCGACAACCGCGCGCTGCTGCTGCACTACGCCCAGGCGCTCTCGCTGCCCCAGGGCTCCAACGAGCTCAAGGGTCTGCTCGAGGAGTAGGCCTCACGGCTGCCTCGATTTGTGCCGCCGAGACGCCACTGGTGACGGTCCGGCGAAGGCATTCTTGGCGGCAGCGAGGCTTTTTGCGGGCGACTGAACTTTGTTGACGCGCAGCGAGTCGCTCGAGGCGAGCACCGGCGTCCGCCCCTGCACCGAGGCCGCTTGCAGCCCCTCGTACTCGTCTTCCGGCAGTGCGCCCTCCACCTGCGCCAACACGGCCTTTCAGCTGCGTCAGCATCCGGCGCAGCACTCCCTCAACGTCCCCGTCATCGGGAGGCGGCAGCCGCTCTGTGGCTACGGCGCGCGTGGGCCGATGGCAGAGGAGCGCCTCACTCGCCTCGAAGACGGCCGCTACCGGTGGCAGCCGAAGCGAGGGCCGGCGCTGACGTTGACGGCGGAGCCGCTGTGTTCGCGCCCAACGCCAACCTGCGCCCCACCGTCATGCTGGCACCGCAGCCGCCGGCTCCTCTGCGGCGGCCGCCGCACCGTACGCGCCATCGTCACCAGCCGCGCCACCGCCGAGGCGATGCTCCACAGCATGGGCCTGTCGGCACCCTCTGGATTCACCGGGTTGTTCTTCCTTTACTTCACCGGTGTGGGCGGCAACTACGCTGTGAAACACCCGCTGCTCGGAGGGTTGATGTTCAATCGCACGCTGCTCGCTGCCCTGCTCGCTGCTACCTCCAGCGCCTGGGCCAACGGGGCCGTGGTGGAGGTGAGCGGTCGCACCGGGGGCCGCGTGGCGCCCCTGCAGGAAGGCGTCATTCGGCTGGTGAGCGAGGACCTCCGCCTCCAGGTGCTCGACCTGCTCAGCTACCGCGTCAGCGCGGACTACACCCTGTCCAACCCCGGCCCCCCCAAGCGCTTGGACTACGGCGTGCCCGTGGACATCGAGGAGCAGCGCCTGGAGCCTGGCCCCAAGGCACCCGCGCCGCTGGCCGAGCTCAGGGCCGCCGCACTGAAGTTCTCCCGAGGCGTGCGAATCACCCTCGCAGGGAAGTCGGTGGGGTGCCGGTGGGTCCCCGATGAGAAGCCGCGCAACAAGGACGCGGTGGTGTCTGGCTGGTGTGTGACGGCGCTCACCATTCCCCAGGGCGACGCGGTGCACCTGGGCCTGACCTACGACGCCGAGCTCTCTGCCACCGACACGTTGGCCTTCCCGGTGACGCGCAGCCCCCGCGTCCTCAAGTACCCGCTGGCGCCCGCCAGCACCTGGGCGGGGAGCACCACCCACCTGCGGATCAGCGTGCTGCCGGGCCCGTATGCCCAGTGGCGCCCGCCCACCGAGATGGCAAAGCACGTGAGCGGCGCGTGGCGGTGGGAGCTCGCCGAGGCGGACCTGAAGGCGCTGGGCTCGCTGGAGCTGAGCTTCACCGACCCGTGGACCGAGGCCCTCTTGGCCGGCCCGCCGGTGACCATGACCGCGTCCAGCACGCTGCCGCCAGAAGGCCCGGTCAACTACGACGCGGACCTCGCCGCCGACGGCCACGCTGAGACGGCCTGGTGCGTGGGCGCCAAGGAACACCCGGTGGGCGAGTGGCTGGAGTTGCGCGCCGACCGGCCCCACTTCATGCACTGCTTCGCTCGCGAGCTGTGGCTGCAGCCGGGGTACGCCAAGAGCGAGAAGCTGTACCTCGGCAACGGGCGGGCGAAGCGCCTCAAACTCGCGGCATGCGGGACCGGGGAGCCGCTCGCCGAGGTGGACGTGGACCTCACCCGGCCGATGAAAGAGGGCGTGACGCTGGACCTGCCCGAGGCTGCCCAACTGAATCTTCGCTACTACAGCGATCGCCCGGACCGGGACTGCCTGCGCGTGGAGCTCCTGGAGGTGGCGCCGGGCAAGGCCTCCGCGGACACCTGCGTCTCCGAGCTGAAGCTGCAGTTTGAGTGCCTGGAGTTCTAGCCCGCAAGATGACGCTGGGCTCCGTCC
>JBBRUE010000607.1:0-4823 GCA_038248085.1 Myxococcales bacterium
GCACCATTCACGGTGCGCTGCTGGTGTTCGCCATCTCGCTGACGGCGTGCGCGGCCTTCGGGTTCCTCATCGAGCGCTTCGCCTACCGGCCGCTGCGCGACAAGCCGCGGCTGACCTCGCTCATCACCGCCATCGGCATCAGCTTCGCGCTC
This sequence comes from Myxococcales bacterium, assembly GCA_038248085.1. GTDB lineage: Bacteria > Myxococcota > Myxococcia > Myxococcales > Myxococcaceae > Archangium_A. Next base: position 153 of record JBBRUE010000607.1, read on the forward strand.
AGCTACGGCTTCCAGCTCGACTTCGCGATCTCGGTGGGCGGGCAGTCGATCACCATTCTCCCCGGCGCGGCGTCGCGGCGCTTCCCGGCGATCATCACCCCTTCGGAGTGGCTGGTGCTGGGCGACAACGACGTGATCATCTGGAACTGGCAGGTGATCTCGTTCGCCATCGCCATCGCGCTGATGGGCGGGCTGCAGTACCTCGTCTTCCGCACGCGCTTCGGCAAGGCGATGCGCGCCGTCTCGCACGATCACAAGGTGGCGGGGCTGCTGGGAATTCCCGTCGACACCATCATCGCGGGCACCTTCATGCTGGGCAGCGCGCTGGCGGCGGGCGCGGGCATTCTCTACGCGATCAAGGACAAGTCGATTCAGCCGCTGATGGGCGTGATGGTCGGGCTCAAGGCCTTCGTGGCGGCGGTGATCGGCGGCATCGGGAACCTGCCCGGCGCAGTGGTCGGCGCGCTGTTGCTGGGCCTCTGCGAGGAGTTCATCGTCGGCTACACCGCCTCGAGCTGGCGTGACGTGGTGGCCTTCGGCTTCCTCATCGTGGTGCTGCTGTTCCGCCCCGAGGGGTTGTTCGGGCGCGCGCAGGCCGAGAAGGTCTGAGCGTCACCTTGCGGCAGCTTCACTGAGTTCCGTTGGTCGCACTGACCTCCGCCCCGCCAACCCGTTGAAGCATCACGAGCGCCGGCCCGCGCATGGGGCTTGCTCAGGTCGGCCTGTCCCCATGACTTCCATCAGAATTCTGAGCCTCGCCGGAGTCGTCCTCGCCCTCACCGCGTGCCGTGACGAGCGCCTCTCGGTGACCGCGGGCGACCTCCTCGTGCAGCCGCAGCGGGTGGTCTTCGAGCGCGCGTGGGTAGGCGTGCGGGCCACGACGCCGGTGGTGCTGCAGAACACCACGCGGGAGCCGCTCGACGTGACGCTGTCCATCGAGGCTCCCTTCGAGATCGTCGCCACCGTGCACGTGCCGGGCGGAGAGGCGGTGCCGGTGGAGCTCGCGCTGACGCCGTCACGGCCCGGCGGCTTCGCGGGCACGTTGCTGGTGACGTGGAATGGGAACACCCGCGAGGTGACGGTGGAGGCCGACGCGCAGACCCCGCCAGGCTGTCCCGCGCGCGAGTGCCGCACCTTCACCTTCGAGCCCGCGACCGGGGCCTGCGTGGAGACCGTGACCGCTGACGGACAAGGCTGCGGCGCGACCAACCAGTGCCTCAGCGACGGCGTGTGCCTGGGCGGTACCTGCGTGGGGCGTGCCCGCGACTGCGACGATCACGACGCGTGCACGGCCGATGCGTGCGACGCGGCGACGGGGTGCCTGCACGACGCGGTGGCGTGCCCCGGCGCGGCCGACGCGTGCGTGGTGCCGGTATGCGACGCGATGACGGGCTGCGGGCTGGCCCCGGCGGTGGACGGGGTGTCGTGCGGCACCAACGACTGCGTCACCGCGCACGTGTGCATCGCCGGGCAGTGCGTGACGCGCGCCGCGCCCGACGGCTCGGAGTGCGCCCCGCCGACCGTCTGCCAGGGCACTGGCCTGTGCCGCGCGCAGACCTGCGAGAAGCCGACGCCCACGCAGTTGCAGCCGCGCTGGCGGTACACCCCCGCGGCGGGGCACACCGTCGTCTTCCTCGGGCACGTCGACGCGCTGGGAAACCTCTACGCCACCGAGACGTGGACCGGCAGCCCGCCGCCGCTGAACCTCTCGGCGCCTGCCGACAACGGCTTCACCGGCGTCCCGGCCGAGGGCGCCGACCGCGTCGCCGACGTGCCGGTCGCCGCCATTCTCTCGCTCAGCCCGAGCGGCGTGGTGCGGTTCCGCCAGCCGGTGGTGACGAGCTGCGCGGGCTGCGTCTACGGCCTGTGGTTCTCCATCGACGCCACGGGGCACCGGCTCTTCTTCAACGCCCTGGGGCAGACCCAGGCGCGCAGCACCGACGACGGGCACCTGCTGTGGAAGACCGACCCCACCGTGGGGCTCCCGGCCTACGATCGCCGCACAGACGGCGGCGCGGTCTTCTCGACCTCGGCCCCCCTGCTGATCGCCGACGACGTGGTGGGCGTGCCGGTCATCGAGGGCAACGGCGATCACCACTCGTACGTGCAGGCCTTCGACCGCGCGACGGGCAACAGCCGCTGGCAGTTCCACCGCAAGGGTCACTTCTACGGCAGCGGCGTCGCCTCGAGCGGCGAGCTGTGGACCTCGTCGGCGAACTGCTGGGCGGTGGCCGGCGAGATGGCACGCGTCGACGGTGCGGGCCACGAGCAGGCGACGAAGTTCGTGGAGTGGATCCCCTCGATCTACGGCGCCGACTTCGCCATCGGCACCACCGGCGGGAAACTGCACCGCCTCGACTCGACGCTCGACCTGCACGACCTCACGCCGATCACCACTGCCAGCGCCGCCTCCACGCCGCTGGTGAGCGGGAACCAGCTCGTGTTGTGGGACAGCCCGGCGCACACGCTCCACTCGGTGAACCTCGGCAGCGGCGTGACGGCCTTCAGCACCCCGGGCGTCATGGGCATCGGGCCCGACTTCGAGTTGCTTCGGGACGGCGGCGTCGCGTGGACCGCGCAGCTCCCTACCCGGCCGTCGGGCGGCAACGGGCTCATCGCGGCGATCGACGGGCGCGGGGCGCCGCTGCTCGAGTGCCCGCTGGCCGGCTCCGTCGACAGCCCGACGACCATCATTCGCGGGCGCGCGGTCCTGCAGTCGGGGGCGGACATCGTCTCCTACGACGTGCCGGGCCTCGACGTGGAACCCAGCGGCTGGGTGTCGAAGCAGGGCTCGCTGCAGCGCAATGGGCGCGCGCACTGAAGGCCGATTACCTCCGGCACATGTGCGCCGTGGACCAGGTGATGAAGGCGACGGTCGAGCTGTTCGACGCGCTCGAGGTCCAGGAGCGCGGCCAGAAGCGCGATGCCCAGTTGCGGGCGCGCCTCCTGAGGGCGTGACCCGCACCACGCTGCGACGCGTGTCGGTCGGTGCCTTCTTCACGTGCGCCGCCACCTTCGCGGGCGACCTGTGGCTTCGCTTGACGCAGATTAGTTCGCGCCCGAGCGCCCCCGCGCCGCGCTCGCGCCGAGCAGCGCCACCGCCACCAGCAGCGCGCCGTGAATCGGAGTGAGCGCGAGGCACCACTCGGCGGCGAGCGGCACGAGCCACCCCATCGCGACCGCGCCCAGCCCGACGCCCGCGAACATCCCGAGGCCATGCACCACGGGCACGAAGCGCGACGTCCGGCGGCGTTCGGAATCGAGGCGATCGCGCAGCTCGGTGCGGCGGTCGGCGAGCAGGCGGCGCTTCGTCTCGAGGGTGCGCGCGAGGTCGGCGAGGGACCGTCGCTCGTCGTCGTTGCCCGCGGGCGCCTCGTCCTTGCGGAAGCGGCCCCACAGCTCCGCGACCTCCTGCTTGAGCAGCGACAGCTCGGCGTATTTCTCGCTCATGACTTGCGGCTCCGGCCGAGGGCGACCACCGCGACCACCAGCAGCATCGAGGCGAGGCGGAGCGGGTCGTCGGCCCGTGCGCCCGGCGTCATCGTCGCCACCCCGGCCACCCACAGGAGCGCCGAGAGGCAGAGCACCCCGCCACAGACGAGCCCGCCGAGCAGCGTCAACACCGGCGGGTGGGGCCGGCCGACCTTCACCACGGCGCGCTCGAGGGCAGCCACCTCGAGCTCGAGCCGCGGCAGTTCGCGCTCGAGGAGCGTCAGCCGGTGCCGCACCACCTGCACCGGCCCTTCGCGTCGCCGCTGCGCCACGTCCGCGCGGCGCGCCATCCACGCCTTGAGGAGCTGGGCCTCGGTCCTGAGAGAAACGAGCTGCACCTGTGTCCGGTCATCCACGCGCATCGGCATGGGGAGCGTGAATTGCAGCGCGCGTGCCTACCGCGGAGCAGCCCGGCCCGCCGGGCTCACGAGCCCGCGTCGCCGTAGCCCAGGGTGTGCCGCTGCCAGTCTGACTCCAGCGCGCGATCGGCGAAGACCACGCACTCGGGGTCGGCCTGGGCTTCGAGCTGGGCCAACGCCGCAGTCTCCGTCGCGGGGCCGACGATGCGCGCCGCGGGGAGTTCGTGCCCCAGCTGGGCCGCATCGATGGCTGCCTGGCGCAGCGACTGGTCGCGGAAGACCGGGGCCTGCTCCATCACCACGCCGATCCAATCGGCCGGCATCTCCACCCCTGCCCCCAGCACCACCGTCACCCGCTGCGAGTGGCCGATGCCCCGGTGGGCGAGCGCGCGCGTGGCGTAGGACGGGGTGGCCGTGTCGAGCCGCGATCGCACCAGGTCGAGGAGATCGAGTGGAAACGGCTCCGATGGGGCCAGCACCACGTCGAGGGTCGCGTAGGGGTCCACCGTCAGCCGCGCGTCGATGGCCTGCAGCAGCTCGGCGCTCCGGGCGAAGAGATCCGCGCCTTCGAACCACAGGGCGCAGTGCTGGGCCCCGGGCAGCGCGGCAGCGGCGCGTTCGACCCCCCCCGCACGATCGAGCGCGAGGTGAAACACGTCGGGAGGATCAGCCGGCGGCTGGCCCGAGACGAGGTGCGGTCGCGGCCGTTCGTCGAGGCGGCGGCCGAGGCGTTCTTCGGCGGTGGCGAGCGCCTCGGCGATGGTCTGCTCGTCCATCGTCGCGGTGCGGATGATGCGGTACGGCGGCTCGCGCTCGAAGA
>JBBRUE010000608.1:0-4814 GCA_038248085.1 Myxococcales bacterium
GCAGTGATGACCAGCTCGATGCCCGACGCGTAGGTCGAGCCGGTCTGGCCCGCCCGGTACACCGTCAGCAGCGCGGCCTCTTCGGCGGCGCTGGGCGCGCGGCGGAAGGCGCGCGTGGCGAAGGCGTGAATGAAGGTCTGGGCGCACGCCTCGGTGCCACTCGCGGTGCTGCACGGCGCCAGCGCCGACAGCCGCTGCGTGACGGCCGTGTGCGCGAGCGCCTGCGAGGCCTGCCACAACGCATCGGCCTGCACGCTGCCTACGCGTTGGTCCGCGTTGCGGGTGAAGCCGGCCTGGCGGATGTCGGTGCCCAGCGCGGTGGCGAGCTCGACCGCCGGCACGCCGACCAGCGCCGCGGCCGCCGTGTCCACCTCGACCTGGCTCAACCGACGGATGCCGACCGGTGGGAACACCGGAGGGCCGGGCTCGACCGGCGTCACCGGCACCAGCGGATCCACCGGAGTGACCGGCGTCACGGGGTTCGACGGATCAACCGCCGTGGTGCCGTCGGGCCGAGGGCCATCGATGCTGCCCATGCAGCCCGCCGAGAGCGCCATCATTCCGAGCAGCAAGAATATTTTCACATCGCTGTAGTAAAACACCGCGACACCGTCTCAAGGCCGGGTGCCGTCCGTCCAGCCGCCGTCCACCCCGTTCGCGCAGTGCGACGAGGTGGGGAAGCGCCGCTCCGGGCCGCAGAACCTGCGCAGGACGAGGGAGTTTCCGAGCGCGCTCGTGGCTCCCTCGGTGTCGAAGAAGACGGCGTGACCCGAGATGCCGGGCCCCAGCGGAACGGTCCGGTGGGACACGTCGGCGGAGACCGAGACGGCGAGCGCGAAGTCAGACGGCGCTCCGTCGAAGGTGAGGAGCGCTGCAGTCCTGCGACGCGCAATTTTCACGCAGAAGCCGGCCCGGTGTGTGATGCACTCCCGCCTCTGCTGTTTGCCGGACCTTTCCCGGAGGACCTGTGCTCGTTCGCGAAACGATGACGCCCAAGCCGTACACCATCACCCTGGCCGAGACGCTCCACGGCGCCATGGAGTTGATGGCGATGAAGCGCATCCGTCACCTGCCGGTGGTCGACGCGCAGGGCGTGCTCATCGGGCTGGTCACCGATCGCGATCTCCGCCGCGCCGCGCCCTCCCCGCTCTTTCCCGGCGGGACCAACCAGCGCGAGGCGATGGAGCAGACGACCATCGAGCGGGTGATGGTGCGCTCGCCGACGACCATCAACGTCGATCAGAACATGAAGGACGCCGCGGCCCTGTTCGTGGACAAGAAGTACGGCGCGCTGCCGGTGCTGCAGAACGGCCGGCTGGTCGGCATCGTGACGCCCATCGACCTGATGCGGGCGTGGCTGAAGACCCAGCCGTAGGTCCTCGACTACTCCGGCGGGGTGTTGAGCGCGGCGGCGAGGCTGCGCACCACCGCGCGCGGCGAGAAGCGCACCGACTGCATCGCCACCCAGTTCAGCAACCCGTGCACCGAGAGCACCTCGCCCTGCATCATCGCCTCGTAGGCGTGGGCGGCGACGTCCTCGGCCTTCGCGGGGGCGGCCAGCTGAAAGAGCCGCGACGCCTCGTTGCCCGAGCGCGTGCTGAACTCGGTGGCCGTCGCACCCGGGCAGTGGCAGGTGACGGTGACCCCGCTGTCCTTCAGCTCGTGGGCCAGCGCCTCGGAGAACGACGCCACGAAGGCCTTGGTCGCGTAATACGTCGCCATGTACGGCCCGGGCTGGAAGGCCGCGGTCGACGCGATGTTCAAGATGCGGCCGCTCTTCCGCTCGCGCATGTCGCGGCCGAAGCGGTGGCTGAGCTCGAGCAGCGCGGCGCAGTTGAGCTCGACCATCTCGACCTCCTTCTCCACGGGGAGATCGAGGAACGCCCCGGTGCTGCCGAAGCCCGCGTTGTTGACGAGGAAGCCGACCTCGAGGCCCTTCGCCTTCACGCGCTCGTACACCCGCCCCGCCGCGCCAGGCTTCGAGAGGTCTTCGGCGAGCACGAAGGGCCGCACCTTGTGCACGCGCAGGCGCTCGGCGATCGCCTCCAGCCGGGCCTCGTTGCGCGCCACCAACACGACGTCGTGGCCGTCCCGGGCGAAGAGGTGGGCGAACTGCTCGCCGAGGCCCGTGGAGGCTCCGGTGACGAGGGCGACGGTCTGGGTGCTCATGGCGCGTGTCTGCCGCCCCCGGTCGGCCGTGTCCAACCGAAACGGGCGGCGATCACCCCTCCGTCGGTTTCGTGCGCCGCCGGGCGATGAGGCGCTTGAGGCGGAGGTGCTCCTCGCGTTCCCGCTCCTCGAGCGTGCGGCGAATGTGCGCGAGGTCGCTCGCGAGGCCAGTGGCCACGCGCTGCTCGAGCGTGTTCACCAGGCGCGTCGCGCGCGAGAGCTCGTGGCCGAGGCGGCGCATGAGGAATTCCCGCGGCGCGGCGTCGAGCACCAGTTCGATCAGCCGCTCGAAGTCGGTCGTCGCCGTGGCGGGCGCCGCGTCGGCGGGGCCGGGCGCCGTCGCGCGCGCGGCGAGGCTGCGCACCACCGAAGGGGCCCGGGCGAGGTCGACGGCGTGCAGGCCCCACACCTCCACCGGCTCGAGGGCGATCTGCAGCTCGCGGGTCGGCCAGCCGAGCGCGGTCAGCTCGTCCCGGCCCCCGGTGGAGAGCGCAGAGAGCAGCGAGCGGTAGGCCGCGCGCGCCTGTTCGTCGATGTTCCGCCGGCTGTCGATCGCCGGTCGCGCGCGGTTGAACAACTCGGTGACCAGCGACTCGCGTTTGCGCCGCAAGAGGGCCGCGCCCTTCTGCACCTGCACCAGGCGCCGGCGCAGCTTCACCAGGTTCGAGCGCGTGGCTGCGGACTGGGCGCCGGTGGCCATGACGTCACGCCCCCTGCTTCTGCGCCGCGTCGCGCTGTCCCTGCCGCGTCGCGAGCAGCTCGTCGGACAGCTTGAGGAGATCCTCTCGCGGCACCCGGTCGATCAACCGCCACCCCGCCTCGAGGGTCTGGGCGATGGTGCGCCGCTGGGTGCCCTGGTGCACCAGTTCCCGCTCGAAGGCCTCGCTGAGTTCGAGGGCGCGACGGTCGGTGGGCGAGAGCCCGGCCTCGCCGACGATGGCCACCATCATCCGCGCCTCGCGGCCGCGCGCGTAGAGGGCGTAGAGCTGGTCTGCCCACTTGCGGTGCTCGGGCACCGTGCGGCCCGGGCCGATGCCCGCGTTCATCAACCGCGAGAGCGAGGGCAACACGTCGATCGGCGGGAAGATGCCGCGCCGGTGCAGCTCGCGTGAGAGCACCACCTGCCCCTCGGTGATGTACCCGGTGAGGTCGGGGATGGGGTGGGTGATGTCGTCGTCGGGCATGGTGAGAATGGGGAGCTGGGTCACCGAGCCCGGCGTGTCCTTCACCACTCCGGCGCGCTCGAAGAGCGAGGCGAGGTCCGTGTACATGTAGCCGGGGTAGCCGCGCCGCCCGGGCACCTCTTCGCGCGCCGCCGCCACCTCGCGCAGGGCCTCGCAGTAGTGGGTGATGTCGGCCAGCACCACCAGCACGTGGAGCCCATGCACGAAGGCGAGGTGTTCCGCGCAGGCCAGGGCGGCGCGCGGGGCGAGCAGCCGCTCGATGGTCGGGTCCTGCGCCTGGTTGACGTAGAGCACGCTGCGCTCGAGCGCCCCGGAGGCGGCGAAGCGGTCGAGGAAGGTGCGGGTCTCGCGCTCGGTGATGCCGATGGCGCAGAAGACGACCGCGAAGGGCTCGCCGTGCGGGGCACGCGCGTTCTCCACGATGGTCGCGGCCAGCTCGAGCCCGGGGAGGCCGGGGCCCGAGAAGACCGGGAGCTTCTGCCCGCGCACCAGCGTGTTCATGCCGTCGATGGCGGAGATGCCGGTCTCGATGAAGTCGGACGGCGGGAGGCGCCGCGTGGGGTTGAGCGGAGCCCCCCACAATGGGCGCAGCGCTTCGCCGATGGGCCGCGGCTGCCCGTCGCGCGGGTCGCCGGCGCCGCTGAGGGCACGGCCGAGGAGATCGCGGCCGACCACCACGTTCGCCAGCTCGCCGGTGAGCGCGATCTCGATGCCCGCGGGGCCGAGCCCCAGCGTGTCTTCGAGCACCTGCACCACGCTCACGTCCCGGCCGGCGTCGATGATCTGCCCGCGGAGCGGCGCCTGGCCGGGCGCGGTCAGCGTCACCCATTCTCCGAGCGCGGCGCGCTGCGCGCCGGCGACGTAGACGAGGGGACCGGCGGCGGCGCGGGCGCCGCGGTAGGTGCGTGCGACGCGGGGGCTGCCGGTGTTCGCAGTCATGGCGTGCCTCCGCTCCACAGCCCGGCGATGCGCGCCTTCACCTCGACCGCCTTCGCCTCGAACTCGGCCGCCGGCGCGTCCCGCAGCGTCGCCAGCGCGCGGCGCGCCCCGGCGAGATCGAGCTCACCGAAGCCCGCGCCCTTCCCCAGCGCCGCCTGGCCCGCCGTGAAGAGCTCGAGCGCCGCGCGCGCCAGGCGATACGTCTTCGGGGGCGCCGAGTACGCGTCGTTGGGGTCGAAGGCGCTCTGGCCGAGCACCACCTCGCGGACGATGGCCGCCGCCTGGAGCAGCAGCCGGTCCTTGTCCTCGAGGGCCTCGGGCCCGACCACGCTGGCGATCTCGCGGAGCTCGCCGTCGCGCTGCAGCAGCTCGAGCACCGCCGCGCGCGCCTTCGACCAGTCCGGGTCGACCGAGGCGTCGAACGAGCGGCCCATCGCCTCGGCGTAGAGGCTGTAGCTGGTCTGCCAGTCCACCGCGGGGAACTGCCGCTGGTGCGCCAGTTCCGGGTCGAGCGCCCAGAGC
>JBBRUE010000609.1:0-4812 GCA_038248085.1 Myxococcales bacterium
CCACAGCTGTCCGTAGTCGTCGATGTCGACACCAACCGTGTCCACGAGATCGGATCAGGCCCAGACCGCGGAAGGCACGATGGAGCACGGCGGCACGGCGACTGGGGGTGCACCCGATCTGGCGAGCCTCGCCAGCGGACTGCTGGGCGGCGGCGGTGGGCTTGCCGCGCTGGCTGGAATGATGGGGGGCGGCGCGGCGACGCCGGCCGCGGGTGCCGCGCCTGCCGGAGGCGGACTGGGCGCGATGCTCGGCGGCCTGATGGGCGGAGCCGGTGGTGCTGCCCCCGGTGCGGGCGTGGCGGCCGGGCCGATGGCGATGCTCGTGACTCCGGTCTCTCAGTTCGTCGCGCAGAAGACAGGGCTCGCCCCGGCGATGGCCCACACGGTCGTCACCGCCGCCCTGCCCCGGCTACTCGCCTTCTTCATGGGCGCGAAGGACGCGGCTCCCGGCGCCGCCGCGGCCCCCAGCCCCGCGGCCAACCCGGCCGGCGACCTGCTCTCCTCGTTGTTCCGCTGAGGTCGTTGTAGGCAGACGCGGGCTCCGACCTCACGACGGCGCGCTGCGCACATGGCTCGTGCTGGCCGCGGTGGTCGTCGTGCTCACTGCCGGCCTGTCCTGGAATGACGCGCGGCGAGGCCTGACGGGTCAGGCGGGCACCGTGCCGTCGGCGTGACGACAGCGGCGACTCAACGCTTCTCGACGATCCACCCGCGGCAGGTCTTCGCGCCGCAGTGGCAGCGCTCCTTGAGCTCGGGCGGGAGCGCGTAGTCGTAGAAGAGCTCTTCGCCGGGCACGAGATCGCGCAGCGCCTGCATCTGCGCCCAGCCGTTCCCCCGCCTGGTGACGCCTGCCTCGACCACCACGTTCGGCTCGCAGGAGTGGTTCATCCACCGGGTCTGGTCGACCATGTCGAAGAAGATCCCCGGGTCGAGGATGAGGGAGTAGCGATCGTCACGCCGCTCCTTCGCGCGCCACAGCACGCCGTCGACGTTGGTGATGACCGAGCCCTTCTTCCACTTGCGGGTGCTGATGACGCCGTAGCCCTGCACCTTCGAGCGGACGACCTGCAGTCCGGGAATCAATGCCATGGGGCCTGTATACAGGACCTCATGTCGATGCATCGAGCGACGGTGGAGTGGCAGCGCGGGGCCTTCGAGTTCGCCCGGAAGAAGTTTCAACGGGCGCACCAGTGGCGCTTCGACGGGGGCCTCGAGGTGCCCGCCGCCGCGTCGCCCGAGGTGGTGCCGCTGCCGTGGACCCGGGCCGACGCGATCGACCCCGAGGAGGCCTTCGTCGCGGCCCTCTCGAGCTGTCACCTGATGACGTTTCTCTTTCTCGCGGCGAACGACGGCTTCGTCGTCGAGTCCTACGTCGATGACGCCGAGGGGCTGCTCGATGGGTGGATCCGCGAGGTCGTGCTGCGACCGGCGATCGGGTTTTCAGGCCCGCGGCAACCGTCGGAGGAAGCGCTCGCTTCGCTGCACGCGCGCGCGCACGAGGGGTGCTTCATCGCGCGATCGGTGAAGACCGTGGTCCGCGTGGAGACCCGCGTTCGAGGCTGACGGGTCGCTGGGTCAGCGGGAGAAGAGCGTGATCTCCGCGACGATCGCGTCGGTCAGCAGCAGGCCGATGATCACCGCGTGCGTGGCGGTTCGGCCCGAACCTGGCTGATCGGAGGCGAACCCCGCGGCGAGGCCGCCGACCACCGCACCCGCGAGCCCGCTCAGGAGCGGGAGCAGGATGAAGCCCACCAGCGAGCCCGGCTGCTTCCGGGACTTGTTGATCGCCAGGCCGATCCACGTGCCGAGCGCTGCCCCGGAGGTCACGCCGCCGAGCGTGGCCAGCACGAAGCCGGAACGTTGATCGCCCGTCAGGTACGCACCCAGCGTGTACCCACCCGCCGCCGCCAACCCGAAGGCGCCGATCAGCACCGCTTCGCCGACGTGGGTCTCCGCGGCCGCGGGCGAGGGCTCCGCCGCGTGTGCCGCGAGCGACAAGACCACGAGCCCCACCGAAAGTAGCCGCACCATGGTGGCAGCGTATCCGGGAAGCGAAGGGAGCGTCGGATGCATGGGACGCCGCACGCCGGTCGCCGCACGCGTCGTCCCCATTGAGTCGTCGAGCCGCGCCTCACCGTGCCTCTTCGCGCTGACGCGTCAGGCGGTGTGCGCGGCGAACACGTCGCCCAGTTGCTCGATCTCCGCGCGCGTCGCGGGCCGGCTGCCGACCTTCACGTCGAAGCGCCGGTAGGGAAAGGGCGCAAAGTGCGACGAGAGGTTCCGCAGCGCCTGGGCGTGGCGTTCGAACCAGAACTCGTTGTCGAACTGCACCGTCAGCCACGCGGCGTCCATCACCAGCCGCACTCCGGTCACCACCAGCTCCAGCTTGAGCGACTCGAGCCGGCTGCGGATCAGCAGCGCGTGCAGCCCCGCCACGTCGAAGGGGAGCTCCATCCACAACCGCACCCGCTCCAGCTGGCGGACGAGGGGCGCCGCGAAGAGCCACTCGAGCCAGTCGGCGTGATGCCGGTACGGCCGGGGCGAGAGCGAGAGCAAGCGGAGGCTGGCGAACCGGGTCAGCCCCAGCACGAGCCGCTGCTCCTGGCGGCCCCGGTCGTCGTGCATCCACGGCCCCGCGAAGCCCAGCTCCCGCAGCCTCGGCTTCTCGGGCCCGGTCACCACCATCTGCAGGCCCATGAAGTCGAGACCGGTGAGCACCTCCAGCCGCGTCAGCGCAGGAGCCGCGAGCTCGCGCACGTCGGCGGGGCTGAGGTCGGCCACGTCGATGCGCTCCACCATGCGCCACGCCGGGCTGTCGGCGCCCACGCCGCGGGGTGACACCACGCAGTCGCGCAGGAAGCCGCGGTGAAAGCGCACCCCACCCTCGACGCTCGTCGGCGAGCCCCCCACGCCGGGCACCTCGCTGAGCCAGCGCCGCCAGTGGTTCTCGAAGAGCACCTCGGCGCGCGCGTCCTGGGCCTCGGTCGCCGCGCCGCGGGCCTGCAGCAGTTGGAGCGCGATGAACTCCCCCCGCACGTCCCCGCGTTCGAGGAGCGCGTCGGCGAGCACCTGCCGGGGCGCGTCGTCGTCGGGCGCGACGGCCACCGCGTCGAACAACGGGAGGAGCTCTCGCGGGTCGTCACGTCGCTGCACGCCGGCGAGTGTACCGCGACGGACGACCCTGGCCCGCAAGCCCCGGAGTTGCGGAGCGCCGCACGGGCGCGCCGGTGCTGGTCAGCTTTGCCCGATCTCGTTCAGGGAAGGATGACGATGGTGTCGCGCAGCCCGATGGTGGCCCACATCGCGTCGACCGCTGAGTCGGCGACGGCGACGCAGCCGAGCGTCCAGTCGCTGGTGCCGCCGCGGCCGTGCAGCTCGACGTAGCTACCGAGGTTGGTGGTCTGCGGAGGGATGGCGCAGGTGTCCTGCGCGGTGTCGATGGCGGCCTTCTGCGCGGCGGTGATGAGGCCGGCCGCCAGCCCACGCGTGGCGTCGGCCTTGTCGGGGTACGAGAAGAGCCAGGCCTTGTAGTAGCTCGAGTTGGGCAGCAGTGAGGCGGCGTAGAAGACACCTTCGGGGGTCTTGCCGTCGCCTTCCTGCACCTTGTCTCCAATGGGCGCGTAGCCGAGGCCTCCCTGGTAGTTGCTCACCAGCATGCCCTGCCTGCAGAGCGCCACGTTTCGCGCGCTCTTGTGCACGACGATGTAGTCGTCCTTCACCGCGTCGCAGGGAGAGAGGCCGCTGCCTGCCGTGCCCCACGCGGTGAGGCAGTCGCTCGCGCCCACCGACGCGTTCCAGGTGCCTCCGCCGCTCGTGCCCGGCAGGCACACGTTGTACGTCGGGTCGCAGACGTAACCTTCGTTTTGCCGGCACTGCGAAGTGGCGGTGCATGACTTGAGGCACGAGGTCTGGCCGGTGCCGGTGCCGAAGCACACCGAGCCGGTGGGGCAGCCGGTGAAGTCGCACATGGTCTTGGTGCACATGCCGCCCGAGGTCGCCAGGCACGCGTTGTGGGCACAGCTGCTGTCGGCCGCACAGGCTTGGCCGATGTCGTTGGCGGGCGCGGGCTCACCGGGCCAGCGCTGGCCCTGGTCGGGGAGGCACACCTTGAAGATGCGCGAGCTCTGCATGTACCGCTGGCGCAGCACGCAGCTGTAGCCGGTGCGGCAGCCGGTGGCGGGTGACTGCACGAAGTCGCACTCAGCCACGCACTGCGGGAGCGAGTTGCCGCTGATGCAGCGGGTGATGGTGTTGCCCGAGGTGCCGCCGATCGGCGTGGCGTCGGGGCACACGGAGGTGCTGCCGGACAGCGTGCAGCTCTGGGTGCAGAAGCCGTTGGTGAAGCCCGTCATGTTGCAGGTCGCGGTCGACGTGTAGCCCGGCTGGTTGCAGCTCGCCGCGCTGGTGCAGGCGCCGCCGATCCACCCCGGGTTCAGCTCGACGCCCGCGCCGCTGCCGCCGCCCATCGCCCCGCCGCCAGTGCCGCCGCCCGTCGCGGTGCCGCCACCCGTCGCAACTCCACCTCCCGTTGCTGAGCCGCCTCCCGTTGCTGAGCCGCCTCCCGTTGCTGAGCCGCCGCCCGTTGCTGAGCCGCCGCCCGTTGCTGAGCCGCCTCCCGCTGCTGAGCCGCCGCCCGTAGCTGAGCCGCCACCCGTTGTGGTTCCGCCACCCGTTGCTGAGCCGCCGCCCGTCGCAGTGCCGCCACCCGTTGTGGTGCCGCCGCCCGTCGCAGTGCCGCCGCCGGTAACGAAGCCACCACCGGTAACGAAGCCACCACCGAACCCACCTCCGGTTCCGGCGTCGAAATCGACC
>JBBRUE010000610.1:0-4780 GCA_038248085.1 Myxococcales bacterium
CTGAAGTTCGAGAGCGCGCGGGTGGGCTTGATCGCCTGCGCTCCGCCCTCGAACACGTGGGCGGCGTGACGGCGGGTGATGGCGCTGCTCGAGATGATGTCGAGCCGCTCGCGGTACTCGTGGCTGACGTAGGTGCCGTACTCGGCCCACGCGTCGTGGCAGCCCAGCTCGCGGGCGACGCCGATGTCCTTCTTCACCGAGTCGCCGACCACCAGCACCTCGGACGGCTGCAGCCCGTAGGTGTTGATGATCTTCTTGAGCCCCGCGGGGTTCGGCTTTTCCCAGTCGCGGGGGAGCTCGATCGCCGGGCACGCCGCTTCGTACCCGCCGCGCTCTTCTTTCTGCACGATGTCCGGGGCCACCAGCTTCGAGCCGTCGGGCCCTTCGGGGAAGGTGAAGCCGGGCATCGTGTAGAGGGCGGTGAGCCACTGATCGAGCTGCATCTTCTTCACCCGCTGCTGGGCCGGGTTCCGCGGCGCGTCGGTGAGCGCCACCACGATCACCCGCTTCTCCTTGAGCGCCGCGAGCGTCTCGACCACGCCCTTGTAGGGCTTGAGGTACTTCTTGCGGGCCTCGCTGAAGGCGGCGCGCGCCGGCTCGATCACCAGCTTGTCGAAGCTCCCGAACTCGGGGAAGTCCTGGGTGAAGAGGGTGCTCTCCTGGAGCGCGAACGGGTACTCGTTCGATTCGTACTTCGTGTACACGGCCTTGAGCGACTGGATGACCTTGATGCGGGGGAAGCCGGTGGCCTCCACCACCGCGTCGACCATCGCCTCCACCGCGGGCACGATGTAGTCGATCCACGAGTACAGGGTGTTGTCCATGTCGGTCACGACGAGGCGGATGGCCATGATGGGCGGCCGCTTACACCGTCTTCAGCGCCTTCGGGGACGTGAAGCTGTGGCATCGTCGGGTCTGCGCGCATGTGGCAACTCCTGATCAACGGCCCCGGCTACTTCGACACCGCCTACGACCTCGCCGAGGGCGTGACCCAGGTCGGGCGCGCCGACGAGAACGACATCGTGCTCTCGGGCGATCTCGTCTCGCGCAAGCACTGCCGCATTCACATCAAGGGCGACGGGGTGGTCTTCGAAGACCTCGGCAGCCGCAACGGCACCAAGCTCAACGGCGCCCCGGTGGTGGGCTCGGTTGACCTCAAGGTCGGTGACGTCATCGGCATCGGCGAGAACGCGCTCGCGCTCAAGAAGCTGCGCAACGCCGAGGCCCTCGACACCGAGATGATCGACACCGGCGCGGGCGGCAAGGTGAAGCGCTTCGGCCGCGGCATCGACATCGAGGAGGCGGTGATGCTCGCCCGCGACATCAAGGACTCCAGCGTGCTGCGGGCGCTCGACAACTTCGCCCCCTTTGATCTCCCGGAGCCACCGGTCGGCCAGGACACCGCGCGCGCCTCCGACACCGACGAGACCGAGGGCAACACCGGCGAGAACCCCGTCGGCGAAGACAGCTCGCGGGTGGCCGTGCAGTCGCTGGTGCTGCTCTACCGGGTGGCGGAGTTCCTCGCGCGGGCGCCCACGCTCCAGGCGTTCCTCGACGAGACGTGCGACCTCATCATGAAGCGGGTGAAGGCCACCACCGGCGTGGTGCTGCTGCGGCACGCCTCGGGCGTGATGGTGCCGGCGGCCGTGCGTCACCAGCAGAAGCTCGCGCGGGGCGAGGTGCCGGTGTCCGACGGCATTCTCGAGGCGGCGCTCGCCAAGGGGCAGGCCATCGCGGTGGCCAACGTGCACGACGACAGCCGCTTCGCCGCGCGCGACTCGGTCGTGCTGTACGGCATCGACCAGGTGCTCTGCATTCCCATCGGGAGCAAGGCGCCCTTCGCCGGCGTGCTGTACCTCAACCGCACGCGTGCCGACGGCGAGCCGGTCGAGGCGCTGCTCGACGTGTGCACCGCCATCACCCAGTTGCTCGAGACCGGCGTGCAGAAGTTCCAGAGCGAGCCGGCGACCGCGAAGACCGATCGCCTCAGGCTCGGCTTCGAGCGGATGTATGCGCCCGACGTCGCAGAGCGGAAGGTCAGCGAGCTCCGCGCCGCGGGCGGGCGCATCAGCCACGTGGGGGAAGCGACCGCCACCGTGCTGTACGCCGAACTCTGCGGGTTGACCGCCGCGGCGCCGAAGCTCGCGCCCGAGCGGCTGGCGGACACCATCGCCGAGTGGCACCGCATCGCCACCCAGTTGATCATGAGCTTCGAGGGCGCGATCGATCTCGTCAGCGGCGAGGCGGTGCGCGCGGTGTTCGGCGTGCCCTGGTCGAAGGGCGACGACGCCATCCGCGCGGTGCGGGCCGGCATGGCGCTCAAGGCCGAGTGGGAGAAGCTGTCGAGCAGGCGCGGGCCGAAGGAACGCTTCCTGGTGCGCGCGGGCCTGACCACCGGGCGCGTCTTCGCGGGCGCGGTCGGCACCGAGGTGCGGGTCGACTCCGTGCTGCTCGGCGAGCCGGTCACCGTGGCCCACCTGCTGGCCTCGTCGGCCGAGCCCGGCCAGGTGTTGATCACCGGCAAGGCGCTGGCGCACGTCGGCGCGCGCTTCGACGTCACCCCGCTGGGGGAACGCACGCTCGCCGGGCTAAAGGGGAAGGTCGCGGTCTTCGAGGTGCTCGACGAAGACTCCGACTCCGGCACGTTGTCGGGCATTCGCTGACCGTGCTTGCACCGCCGGGGGGGCTGGGTGAGAAGCCCGGCATGCCCATCGAAATCGGAAACAAGCTCCCTGATGCGACGCTCTACGAGTCCACGGCGTTCGGTGACGCGTGCCCGCTCTCGCCTCAGAAGGTGTCGGTCGCCTCGGCGTCGAAGGGCCGGAAGATCGTCATCTTCGGGCTGCCCGGCGCGTACACCCCGACCTGCTCGGCCAAGCACGTCCCCGGCTACGTCGAGCAGCTCGCGGAGCTCCGGTCCAAGGGCGTCGCCGAGGTGTGGTGCGTGTCGGTGAACGACGGCTACGTGATGGCCGCGTGGGCCAAGGAGCTCGGCGCCCTGGGCAAGGTGCGCATGCTGGGCGACGGCAGCGCCGACTTCGCGAAGAAGCTCGGCCTCGAGAGCGACCTCTCGGCGTTCGGCATGGGCATGCGCATGCAGCGCTTCTCGATGCTGGTCGACGACGGCGTGGTGAAGCAGCTCAACGTCGAGCAGGGCGGCAAGTTCGAAGTCAGCGACGCCGCCACGATGCTCAAGCAGCTCAGCGAAGGCCGCTGAAGTCGCTTCAGCCGGTGCGGCCTACTTCGTGCTGTACGTCTTGCACGCGCCGCCGCAGGTGAACTGCGCGCTCTGGCGACCGCTGGCCCGCTCGTAGAAGCAGGCGAGGCCCGCGGGGCAGGGCGCGGTGCCGTCGCCGAGGCACCCGCTCTTGTTGGCGGGGGGGCACTCGCTCGAGTTGCGCGGTGAAGAGATCCAGGGCTCCTCGGCCGCTCCGCAGGCGCAGAGCACGAGGAGCCACCAGGGGGCGCGACTCACCATGCGAGATCTGCCGCGCTGGGGTACCGCTGGATGCAACGCCTCCGCGCCTGCGCGACCTCGGCCGCCGACGCGATGGTCTTCAACTCGGCGACCACCGGCAACAGCTGCCCGTTGTCCGATCGCGCGCAGGCCGCCTCGAGGATCAACTCGAGGCCCTGGACCCGCGAAGCAGTCGTCTTCATCTCGGAGCGCAGCTTTCCGCGCGCGTCCCAGATGACGTCCCACTCGTTCTTCGCCGCGTGGGCCTGCATCGTCGCGAGCACCACCCGCTCGGGCTCGGTGGGCGGGACCTCGAGCTTCGGCCGCGGCACGACGATCGCGACCTCGGCGACGGTGCCTGCATCGACGATCGCCACCGCGGCGCCCGCGTCGACTTCCGCGAGGACCACCGCGGCGTCGGCCTCGCCGGCGTCCTTCACGAAGTTCCCGTCTTCCAGCATCACCCAGCCGGCGTCGACCATGCCCGCGCGGTACACGGCGCGCTCGGCCCAGTTGCTCAGGCGCACCTTCACCACCACGGCGGAGACGATGACCGTCGCGAGCATCATGCCGATCATCACCTTCTTCCCCGACACCGTGCCCGCGCTCAGCGCCGGCGAGGGGGCGTGGGGCGGCGCCGGAGTCGCCAGCTGCCGCGAGCCCGACGGGGGCCGCGTCTCGCCCGAGTCCATCGACGGTGTCACCGACATGCCCGGCTTGAACACCCCGCTCGACTCGTCCTGCGCGACGTCGACCAGCGGCTGGCCGGTCAGCTCCATCACGAAGGCCTCGATGCCCGGCGTGCGCCTGGTGCGGTCCTTCTCCAATGCGTGCTCGATGGCCGCGATCACCTGCGGCGGGAGATCCGGTCGCGCGGTCGCCAGCGGCGGGTGTTTCTCGTAGGCGATGCGGAAGACGACCTTCGCCACGTTGTCGGCGAAGAACGGGGCCTGGCCGGTGAGCAGCTCGTAACAGATGCTGCCCAGCGAGAAGAGGTCGCTCTGCGCGTCGAGGTCGCGGTTCTGCCCCAGCGCCTGCTCCGGCGACATGTACAGGGGGGTGCCGATCAACACCGACTCCGTGGTCTGTACGGTGTTCGAGTCGGCCAGCTTGCTGATGCCGAAGTCGAGCACCTTGACCTGGTCGCCCAGCGCGGTCGGCACGAGGAAGATGTTCTCGGGCTTGAGATCGCGGTGCACCACCCCGGCCCGGTGGGCGGCCTGCAGCGCCGCGCCGACCTGCCGCATGATCGCCGACACCTGCTCGAGGGTCAGCGTCCGCCCCTTCGCCCGCGCCGAGAGGCTCTGGCCCTTGAGGTACTCC
>JBBRUE010000611.1:0-4778 GCA_038248085.1 Myxococcales bacterium
GGTGGAGTTCGTGCTGCGATCGGTCGATGGGCAGACCACGCCGGTGCTCCGCGGCTTCAACGTGAAGTGGCTGTGCGGGGGCATCAACTAGCGCTCGACATCCGCCCCGCGGCGGGAATAGGCGGCTGGCGTGAGTACGAGCCACGAGAAGCGACTGCTGCGCCGGGCGGAGCTGGTGCGCCGCCTCACCGACCTGGCTCCCCGCCACCGCATCGACGCGATGCTCGAAGAGGTCGATGGGAAGGCGCTGGTGCGCTCGCTCCCCGGGCAGGACGTGTACGCGACGATCATCGACGTCGGCCTCGCCGACTCGACGGAGATCGTTCAGCTCGCGACGCCGGAGCAGTTTCGCACCTTCGTCGATCTCGCGGCCTGGCAGCGCGACCGGATGGACCCGCTCGAGGTGCTGCACTGGCTGCGCGCGGCCCGCGCCGACGATGACGAAGACTTCCTGAAGAAGGTGCGCTCCCTCGACATGGAAGTGCTGGAGCTCCTCTACAAGAAGCTCACCGTCATCCACGATCTCGAAGAGAACCCCGACGTCGACACCCAGGGTACGACGATGGAGATGGCCGAGGGGCGGTACCTCCTCGAGTTCCTCGTCGACGGCATCGACGAGGCCGCGATGCGCCGCCTCACGTACGATCTCACCACCCACAACCCCTTCGAGCTGTCCCGCTTTCTCGAGGCCGTGCGCTGGGAAGCGACGACCGAGCTGGAAGAGGCGGCCTACCAGTTTCGCCGGGCGCGCCTCGAAGACCTCGGGTTCCCGCCGCTCGAGGAGTCGGTCAAGGTCTTCGCCTGGGTCGACCCCGACAAGGTCGCCGCCCGGGGCCCGGTGACGAGCGCGTTGGCCACGGCCGCCGGGCACGTCGACTACGTCGCCGCAGCCTTCAAGGGCCTCGACCCGGTGGAGCGGCAGAACCTCGAGGGCGAGGTGCGCTACCTCGTCAACTGCGTGCTGGTGGCCGATGGCGCCGAGCCGGGCGACCCGGCCGCGGTGAAGCGGCTCTCGGAGCACACGCGCGACTACCTCGATCTCGGGCTCGAGCATTACACCGGCGGCAACGCCGAGCTGGCGACCGACGTGGTGCGCGAGACGACTTTGCGGGCGCTGTTCCAGTGCGGGTTCTCGTTGACGCTGCGGCTCAAGCGGCAGGCCGAGAAGCTGTTGCACGAGGAAGGTTCACGTTTCGGCGAGACCTGGTTGGCGCTCGACGAAGAGACCGCCGCCGTCCTGGCGCTGCTGCGTCGCCGGCCGCTCAAGGCGCTCAAGGTACCGGGCGCGGAACCAGTGCCCTTTCGTTCGCGTCGCGAGCTCGCCGAGGCCGCGGAGCTGCTGCAGCGGGTCCGCCAGCAGCGGGCCGTCTTCCAGTCGTTGCTTGGGTCCAGCCCGGCCGAGGTCGTCGCGCGCTTCGGCTCCAGGTTCTCGGAGCTCACGCCGCAGCGCCTCTTCGCGGCCGTCGTCGCCCGCGCCATGGTGGACCCGGTGCTCGACATCGGGCCCTTCCCCGAGCTCCAGCTCACCGAGCTGTGTTCGCGGCTCTTCAACGACGGGGTCCCGGTCTCCCTGCGGGTGTCCGCCGGCCAGCGGGTGCTGGAGCTTCTCCAGGCCAAGCTCGCGGTCGGCGGCTCCGAGCTGGAGCCGATGATCCAGCGCGTGCTGAACGCCTTTCTCGCCGACTTCGGCGCTGCGTGGATCAAGGACGGGCGCGTCGCGCGGACGTCCGTGATGTCGCTGCCGATCCAGGGTCAGTTGCTGATCTGACCCGGCGTGCCGAAGGGGGAGGGCCCGCTCGCTGGCGCGCGGTCTCGTCTCGGAAGATCCGCCGAGCGCGGCTCACCCGTCGTTGCCGTGATGACGCAGTCGCGATCGTGATCGCGGCCTTGACGAACTCGCGGGCGACGCCTCGCGTTCGAAGTGAAGAGGCTTGCGTCGAACCCCCGCCGCCTTCGAGCCAGGCACCGTCGGGTCCTCAGGGAGCGCGGCCGCCCGGCGAGCACCTTCCCCGGCGCATTCTGGGTTCTGCCTTCCTACGCGTCGCGACCGACGGCGCGGCTGAGCGAGTCGAGGCCCGTCTCTCCGAGCTTCGTCTCCAGCGTGTCGAGGATGCGCTTCACCAGCGCCGGGCCCTCGTAGATGAACCCCGAGTACACCTGCACCAGCGACGCGCCGGCGCAGATCTTCCGCCAGGCGTCTTCGCCGCTGAAGATGCCCCCGACGCCGATGATGGGAAGCGCGCCGTGCGCCCTGCGGAAGGCCCGGCGCACCACCTCGGTGCTTCGGTTGAAGAGCGGCCGTCCCGAGAGGCCCCCGGTCTCTTTGGCGAGGGCGTGCTCGACCGGCCGGGTGATCGTGGTGTTGGTGCAGATGAGCCCGTCAGTGCCGCAGTCGCGCGCGACGTCGACCACCGCGTCGATCGCCTCGTCGCCGAGGTCCGGTGCGATCTTGAGGAACAGGGGGCGCCCGGCGACGTGCCCTCGCACCGCGCGCAGCAGTGAAGCCAACGCCTCTGGTTCCTGCAGTTGCCGCAGGCCGGGGGTATTCGGCGAACTCAGGTTCACCACCACGTAGTCCGCCAGCGGAGAGAGCAACGCGGCGCACTTCACGTAGTCATCGACGGCGTCCTCGAGGGGCGTGTCCTTGTTCTTGCCGATGTTCACCCCGACCGGGGCGGGTCGCCACTCGAGCTCGCGCAGCCGCCCAGCCATCGCCTGCATGCCCTCGTTGTTGAACCCCAGCCGGTTGATCAGCGCCTCGTGCTCGCGGAGCCGGAAGATGCGGGGCTTGTCGTTGCCGGGCTGGGCGCGTGGGGTGACGGTGCCGACCTCGACGGCTCCGAAGCCCAGCGCGAAGAGCCCGACGATCGCCTCGGCGTTCTTGTCGAGGCCGGCAGCGAGGCCCACGGGGTTGGGAAAGTCGAGCCCGGCCACCGTCATGCGCAGGGCCGACCGCTCGGGGATCGCGCGCTGGCGCCACCGCTTCGCCAAGCCCGGGGCGGTGTCGGCGAGCGAGAGGCCCCACATGCCGAGCTGGTGCGCCACCTCGGCGTCGAACCGGAAGAGCACCGGCCTGAGCACCGACCGGTACATCGTCAGGCGGTCTTCTGAATGAACGAATACTCCCGCGCCCACGCCAGGGTCTGGTCGACCTGGTGCGAGGTGAGGATGTTGTTCTGCTCGATCAACTCGATCTCGCGGCGCATGTCGGTGTTCAAGAGGTACGGGCCGTCGGTGTTGAAGGTGATCTTCACGCCCCGGTCCCAGAACGTGCGCACGATGTGCTCGAACTCCTTGATGCCCTCGACCGCCTTGGTCTGGAGATTCGAGGTGGGGCACAGCTCGAGCACCACGTCGCGCTCCTTGAGCAGCTTCATCGCCGCCTCGTCGTAGGCGGCGCGAATGCCGTGGCCGATGCGGTTGGGCTTGAGCTTCTCGATCACCGCGATCACGCCCTCGGCGCCGGTGCCCCGGGTCTCCCCGGTATGCACGGTGGTGCGGAGCCCGCCCTTGCGTGCCCGCGCGAAGAGATCCTCGTAGTGGGAGACGATCTCCGGCTTGAGCTCCAGCGCATTCGCCTCGGTGCCGGCGAGGTCGATGCCCAGCACGCCGCGGTGGCGGTACTTGATCGCCTTGTCCACCATGATGCCGTTGAGCTTGCTGTCCCACTCGCGGGCCAGGCAGAAGATGAGGCAGGCCTTTACGTCGTACTCGAGCACTGCGCGGTCCATGCCGCGAATGGCCGCCGAGATGATGTGGTCGAGGTCGAGCTCCGAGTGCAGGTTGCGCTTCATCGGGTTGAAGCGGAGCTCGATCTGGGTGACGCGCGAGCTGCGGTACTCCTTGCCGATCACCTCGTAGACCGAGCGCTCGATGGCCGCGGGGGAACTCTGAATCTTCTCCGTCCACTGGTGCATGATCTTCAAGTAGCTGTCGAGGCTGTCGACCTTGTCGGGCGACGCGGTGATCAGCTCGACGAACTCGAAATAATTCTTCACCGGCAGCTTGAAGCCCTGCTGGTGGGCGATGGACCAGAGGATGTGGGGGGCGACGGCGCCACCGGCATGAATGTGCAGGTCGATCAGCTCACGAGGCATGACTATCTCTGCCACAAGGCCATTCCGGGCGAAAGCGCCGTAGTGCATGCTCCCGTGACGCATGGCACCGAAGAAAAAGAAGCCCGCTCCGAAGGCCAGGTCCTCGAAGTCGCCGCGCGTCACCCGGGCGGTGAAGAAGAAGCCCGCTGCGAAACTCGTGAAGAAGCCCGTCGCGAAGAAGCCTGCTGCGAAGCCGAAGAAGGGCAAGACGGTGCGCGCGAAGCCGCCGATGTACCGCGCGGTCACGCACCCCGAGCTCGATGACGACGGCGGCGAGCGCGACGAGACCTTCGAGATCTTCAAGTCCTTCGATCGCGACGCGTCGGGCAGCATCGACCCCCGCGAGCTGGCACGCCTGCTCGAGGCCCTCGGTCAGCGCCTCCCCGAAGAGGAACTGGCGATCGCGCTCGACGTGATCGACAGCAACCGCTCCGGCCGCATCTCGTGGGTCGAGTTCAACGCCTGGTGGTCAGGGCGCTGAACGCACGAGGGCCAGCGCAGTGCCGGGCACGAAGGTCTCGAGGGCGCCCGGCTCGCGCAGCACGTAGATCGTCAGCTTCGCGTCGACCGCGAGGTCGAGCATGCGGGCCCCTGTCGCCAGCTCCGCGAGCACGCGGCCGCCGAGGGGCTGCACCAGGCGCGTCACCGGGCCGGGCACGACGAGCGTCCCGCGGCGGAGCA
>JBBRUE010000612.1:0-4772 GCA_038248085.1 Myxococcales bacterium
TACGTTCGTTTCGCCGGTGCGCCGACGCTGACCCTCTTCGACTGCCGTCCGTACGTCGGCGGCGCGGGCGAGACCTGCACCATGACCGTGCCGGCGACCGCGTCGCAGTTCTACATGGCCATCAACGGTTACACGGCGGGCACCTACAACCTGACCGCGAACTACGTCGCACCGTAAACACCCACCATCGGTGCGATGAGCTCCGGCCCGCCCCTCCCAACTGGAGGCGCGGGCCGAAGTTTTTTCAGGGGTCTGAAGCTCAGCTCAGCTCAGCAGTTCGGTCCGGCGCGCACCCGCACCCGAAGCGTCTACCCCTGCAGTCATTTCGACGATGTTGCGCTGCACGATGCGGCAGGTCCCGAGCTTTGGTTCGCGCACCATCAGCACTGCGGCGGTCGAGAAGGCCATCATCATGAGCGCCTCGAGCACCGACGTACCGAGCTCGACCAGCACGCTGTCGACCAGGGGAATCTCGTCTGCGGTCGCCGACGGAGACTGCTTCGCCATCCAGCTGACGAGCGCGGTGAGCTGCACGCCCTTCACGTCGCCGGTTGGATCGCGCACCAACACGTAACGGGCGCCTGCTTCTTCGGCCAGCTCGAGAACGCGGGCGAGAGGGGTGGAGCTGCGCACTGCCAGACACGACTCAAGAGGAAGGTCTTGGATCTGGAGCATGAGCCTCTGGACTGCACGTGCCGGGCCGGGGGTCGTCCGTCGGCAAGCGGGGACAACTACTGACACCCGCTGACAGGGCCTCGTTTCACCGCCGCCGGTGCAATGCAGCGGTGCACGTTTCAGGGGTGAAAACCGACCTCAGGGAGGTCCGCACCGCGGCAGCGCTGACAGGGCGTCGCCGTCATGTGCCGGGATCACCTTCACGTCGGGTCGGTTCTCGTACATCGCGTGGAGCCGACCGATCGATGAGGACAGCGCCTCGAGATCGCTGTCGAAGGCCCTGATCATCTTGTGCGCTGGCGCCTCGACCCCGCGGAAGGTCCAGGTGGTGTCACCCGAGAAGAGCCAGGTGATGCCGCCCTGGCCGCGCACGAGGAACCCGGTGCTGCCAGGCGTGTGGCCGGGCAGCGGCACCGCGACGACCGCGCCGTCGCCGAAGAGATCGAAGCTGCCCGTGAAGCCGTCGATGGGCGGGCCGTTGAAGTCGAAGGCGAACATCCGCTCCTTGGCGCGCTTGAGGTGGTGCGGCATCACGCCCTGGTCGAAGAAGCGCGTCAGTGGCGCGGCCCACGTCAGCTCGCTGCGAGAGATCAGCACGCGCGCATTGGGGAGATCGCCCAGCCCGCCAGTGTGATCCCAGTGCGCGTGGGTGATGACCGCGAACTGCGCGTCGGCGGGGTGGAGCCCGGCCTTCTCCATCACCTCAGCCACCGGCGTCTTGGTGCGCTCGGTGCCCATCACGCTCATCACGAACGGGCCGGCGCGGCGCAGGTCGTCGGCGATCGAGAGCCCGAAGGCGGGGTCGATGATCAGCAGCCCCGCGGGGTGCTTCACGGCGATCGACGCGATGGCGTACTTCCACTGCCCGTCAGGCCCCCCCGCGACGCCCTGGGAGAGCGGACGGAGATCGGTCTCCTGCATGAGCACGCACAGCTCGACCTCGCGCGCGGAACGTTCGGTGCGGGCCACGGCAGCGGCGTTGGGGACGACGATGGCCGGCGGCGCGCAGGCAACGAAGACGAGGATCAACGACGACGACGTGAGGCGCTTCATCGAGACGACGGCTCCGGATCAGGCGACGGTTCGGGTGGCCACTGCCCGATGGTGGTCTTCAGGGCCAGCACGGTGGTGAGGCTGTCGTGGGCCGGGCGCAGTTCTTTCAAGTCTTCCTTCACCCGGTCGCCCACCTTGATGCGCCTCGCCATCGCGCCGCCGCCCACCAGCGTTCCCGCGAGCGGAACGAGCAGCAGCAGGTACCACGCGGTGAAGGTGAGCAGCGCCCACGCGGCGAACACCCCGGCGAGGATGAGCGAGACGAGCCCGCTCAACTGCCAGGTCGTGCCCCAGCGCTCAGCGGTGGACGGCCACACGTAGGCGAGCGGGAAGCGCTGCACGAGCGACTGCGTCTCGGGGCTGAGCGTACCGAGGAGGCTGCCGTGCGCGTCGAGCACCTTGCGTGCGCGCGTGGTGCGGTTCGCGGAGCCGATCGCCAGCAGCACCCAGCTCGCGAGGAAGGCGAAGCCGCCCCAGCGCGGGAAGATCGCCCAGCTCAGGGCCGAGATCACGAGCAGCCGCTGAACCGTGGTGAGCGAGAGCATGGGGCGTGAGGTGTATCAGCGACGAACGCGCTCCACCCAGCCTTCTGCGGCGGGGAAGGCGGTCACGGTCTCGGGTGGCACGGCGCTCGCGGGCTGCGTCCACACGGTGACGTGAAGCGGCGTGCCGTCGGGCAGCGCGTGGTGCTCGTCGTCGGGCGCGGCCTTCTCGGGCGGGCTGCGGGGGTCGGGCTCGAGGAACAACACCAGCCAGCGCAGCCCTTCCGCCTCGCCGACGTAGTTGACGTGGAGCCGCTGCTGCCGGAACACGAAGCCGGGCAGGAACGACGGGGGCCACGGGCCGGAACCGCGCGCCTGTTCCGCCACGAGGATCGCGTCGCGCACCTGCTGGTGCACCCGTTGCTGGGCGGGAGTGAGCTCCGAGACCGGTCGCTGCCACGCGGGGGAGGCGGGGGCCACGACGCGCGCGGGCTCCCGGCGCCAGCGCGAGACGCCGACCGCCGCGAGCCACACGGCCCCGGCGACGAGGAGCCAGCGCAGGGTGGTGCGTCGTTCAGGCGTCATGGCCGTTCGCTTTCAGCACGACCCCGACGTGAAGTCGCACGAACCGCCACGCCGGCTCGCGCGGAGTAGCGTGCGGACATGCTCCGAATCACCCTCGCCTCGAGCCTGCTGCTGGCCACCGCCGCGTTCGCCACCTCGCCTCCCGCCCCCATCGCGGTCGAGCTCGGCCACCCCGTGACGCTGGTGAAGGGCGGGGCGGCGACGCACGGGAAGTTCATCGTCATCTATTCTCGCGTGGTGAATGACTCGCGCTGCCCCGCCAACGCGCAGTGCATCACGGCCGGCTCGATCACCGTGCGGCTCTCGATGGGGGCCGTGGGCGGTACGCTGAAGGACCTCGACGTGACGGTGAGCGCGGGCGCCGCCTTCGTCGATGCCGACGGCTACCGCGTCACCGTGCTCGGCGCCGAGCCCGACGCCGTCAAGCTCGAGCTGAGCCGGTCGACGAAGCCCGAGCGCAAGTAATACAGCGGCGCTGGTGCCAGCGCGTCGATCGCTGCGCACCGACTTCAGGGAGCCGGGCGGCCTTCGGCTTTCGTTTTGATGCGGCGCTCCCCCATGCGCGCCTTTCTGTGGCTGTTCCTGACGTGCAGCGGCTGCGCGATGTTCCTGCCGGCCGTGAACCCGATGGTCTCGGTCGACGACGACTACGAGGGGAAGGCGATCTCAGCATCGCGAACTGACGCGGCACCGGTCTCGGTGGGGTGGTCGTCTGAAGCGACAGGTGTTGTTTTTATTTCGTTATTTCGAACAATCACGCCCGATGAGAGGGTCGCTTCAGGAGGAACACCATGAACGCATTCGCGACGTCGAGGACGGCCCTGCCCGCAGACGGAATTCCTGACTTCCAGTTTTCCACTCGCCCGGAGACCGGCCCGGTCGTGCTGCTGCGCCACCCGCACGGCGCCCATCTTCACCCCCAGCGGTGGGCGACGGCGTTGGCCCGGGCGCTGGAGACGGAGTTGATCGTGGTCCAGCTGCTCGTGGCAGGGGGGCGCCTCGGCAGCACCGCCCCGACATCGCGGTGGCAGCGCAGGTTCGGCGACGACTCGCGGGCTGCGTTCGTGTCCCTGCCCAGCGAGGAGACCGCGGGCCTGGCGGAGGCCTTGTCGAGCTTCAGTCCTCGGGTGGTGGTGACCGGGTTCGCAGGCGGGTGGCCCGCCAACCACATCACTGAGCTGGCGACGGCCTGTGGCGCCCCCTTCCTGGTGGCGCGCGAGCCGCGGGCTCAGCGGGGAGTGGTGGCAGCCACGAGTCTCGACGACGTGAGGCTCCCGGTGCTGCACGAGGCGTCGGAGTGGGCGCAGGTGCTGGATCGCCCGCTCACGTTTCTCCACAACCTGGGGGCGGGGAGCGGCAAGGCCGAGCGCCCGCGCTTCGAGCACCAGCTGGAGGCGTTCGCTTCGAGGCGGGGCGCCGAGGTGGCGCTCACCCATGCCTACGACCCGGTGTCCGGTATCCTCGACGTGGCGCGCGGCGCGGACGCGGACGTCATCGTGGTGGGGGCCGCGGGTGGGCAGGCGGGCACCGGCCGCGTGGCGTCGCGCATCGCCGCCATGGCGAGGCGCAGCGTCATGGTGGTCCCGGTGCCGCACGTCGCCTGAGCGCAGCGCCGGTCGTGGTCGCCGGGCTGGTGAGCGTCGCGTGACCGCTCACGTGCCGTCGAACGAGTCGCCCCGGCATTTCCCGTCCCGCCCGCCGCCGTCGGAGGCGAAGCGGCCGGGGCGGCACCATCGCGGCGCGAGGCGTGACGCGACGAGGCCCAGGTGACGGCCGCTCCGCGTTTTGCAGGGCGCGACCACGGCTTCCGCTGCGCTGACGCCTCGTCCTCGAGGCCGTCGAGCGCGGTGTCGCGGCCCGCTACTTTCCCGCGCGCAGTCGCTGGAGCACCGGCTCGAGGCGGAAGTCGCCGTGAAGCGCGGCCGCGAAGAGGTCGCCCCGGGCGTCGAGCCGCGCGCGCATCGCGGCGAAGGTGAA
>JBBRUE010000613.1:0-4767 GCA_038248085.1 Myxococcales bacterium
GAGCTGCTGCAGCTGCTCGGCCGACAGCTTGCTCCCGACGAGCTGGCCTTCGATCTCGGTCAGCGCCTCTTCCGCGCGGGTGACGATGGTCTCGACCGCGGCCGCCCGGCTGTAGCCTTCCTGGAGGAGCGGGAACGAGTCGACGCCGCGCTCGTCGAGAGACTTGAGGATGCGGGTGGCGATGTCGCGGGAGTCGGCGAGGCCCTTGCGGCTCTCGTCGAGCGCGTTGGTGATGGCGACCGCGTCGGCGACGTCGTCACGCGTGCTCGCCCACTTGAGCGCCGCGGTCGGCAGCAGCTTGGTGACGTCGAGTGTCTTCTCGTTTCGAGCGAGCAGCTCGTCGAAGTACGCGACGGGGTCTTTGTTCACCGTCAGCAGCGCGTCGATCTCGTCACGCACCGGGGCGTACTCGTTGATGACGCCATTGTACGTGTCGAGCGCCTCTTCGTAGTTCTGCAGCTTCTGCAGCAGCGTGCCCTGGAGGATCTTCGCCTCGGGCGCGAGCACCGAGTTCTCGGCGACCAGGAGGAGCACCTCGGTCGCGTCCTTCGCCTTGCGGAGCTCGCCCTTGCGCACGTAGCACCAGGCGATCTCGTAGAGCGAGTCGGGGAAGCTGTCGGACTGCTGGCCGATGCGGGCGTAGCGATCGATCGCGTCGTCGTACTTGCCGACCTCGAAGTACACGCGGCCCATGGAGAGGTCGGCGAGTTCCTTTACCGCGCGCTCCTTGTCGTCGCGGGGCGTGGTCTGGCTGACCGCGAGGAACTGGGCGAGGGCCGGTTCCCACTGCTTGAGGCGCACGTAGCCGACGCCGATGAAGTACTGGGACTGCACGTTGAACGGGCCCGTGGCATCACCGGCGAGCGTCTGGAAGATCGGACGGCTGCGGTTGACGCGCTCTTCAAGGCTCAGGTCCTGCCGGCGGAACATCCACTTCGCGTAGACATAGGTCAGCTCGGGGGGCAGGGCGCCGCCGGACAACCCGCGCGCCTGGTTGATGTAGTCGTCGATGCCGGTGAACTCGTTCAGGCGCCCGGCGATCTCGAGGTAACGCGCGAGCGCCTCCTTGTAGTGCCCAGCGCGTAGCTGCAGCAGTTGACGCAGGTAGAGGCGCGAGCCGAGGTAGTTCTTCTGCTGGTACAGCGCGTCCGCCAGGTAGAACAGCGCGTCGGGGAACCGGGGGCTCTTCTGGAAGTCCTTGTTGGCGACGAGATCGTAGAAGAGGACCGCCGCCGTGGCGTAGTCGTTGAGCAGGTACTGGATCTCGCCGTCCGAGAAGCGCTGGAGCTTGGCGGCCTCGTCGGAGGTCTCCTCGCGCAACGTGTACTGCTTCTCGACGAGCTCGATGTTGTTGCGGGCGACCTCGATCTGTCGGGCGACTTCTTCGACCTGCCCCTGCAGCTCGGCGGCGGACACCTTGCCCCGCTGCGCATGGGCCGCCCCCGCAGTGCACAGCACCACGCTCAACAGGGCGGCGATCGGGAACCTGCGGATCATGGTGCGCGCGTGACGGAGACCGTCACTTCGTCTCGGTCGCGGGGGGAGTGCCGGACGCGTCTCCTCCCTTGTTGATGGCCTGGTCCTTGGCGGACGAGATGTCGTAGCGGATGGCGGGCTTGTCCTTGATGTCGGAGGTGATGCCGCCCTTCTCAAACCCGACCACCTTCACCGTCGTCACCTTGCCCCCCTCGGCGTTGAACGTCTGGTTCGACTGCAGCTTGAACTTGTAGCCCTCGAGGTAGCTGAAGATGCCGTAGCCATGGCCGCGGTAGACCATGCGCACGGCGATCTGGTGGTTGCCGGGCACGATGCGGCCGTTGAAGATCTCGAACTCCTCGCGCTTGTCGAGGTCTCCGCCCGCGTCGACCTTGGTAAAGATCGGCGCCCCGTCGAGCGCGTAGGCGACCGACTCGAGGATGAACTGCGAGCCCATCTCGTTGCGGTGGAAGATCACCGCGCGTGCGCCGCTGGAGAGATCGCCGCCGAGCACGGTCTCCTGCAGCAGCAGCAGGCGCGCCTTGGTGCGGAAGATCTTTTCCTTCAGATCGACGACCTGCTCCTCGAGCGTCTTGACGCGCGTGGTGAAGGCCTCGTCGGCCGTCTGCGCCGGCGCCTGGTCCGTCATCGGCGAGGCCACACCCGCGTCGGTCGCCGGCTGCGCGAAGGCCGCGCTTGCGAGCACCAACGAGATCATGGCGAGCCGCACCCCCCTGGGCGACATGGTTACTGACCGCCCTTCTTGAGCTCGGTCAGGACCAGCTTGGCGACGTCCTTGAGGGTGTCGAAGACGCCGACGCCCGTGGGTGCGACGGCCTGTCGCTCGGTGACGTTGCGCGGGTTGAGCACCTTGCGGAGTTCTTCGACCGGCACGGCGTTCGGAAGGTCGCGTTTGTTGTACTGCATCACGAAGGGAACCTTGTCGAGGTCGTAGCCCTGCTCCTTCAAGTTGATGCGCAGGTTGTCGAGCGACTCGATGTTGGCCTCCATTCGCTCGACCTGGCTGTCGGCGACGAACACCACGCCGTCGACCCCCTTGAGGATCAGCTTGCGCGAGGCGTCGTAGAAGACCTGGCCCGGCACCGTGTAGAGGTGGAAGCGCGTCTTGAAGCCGCGGATCTCGCCGAGGGACAGGGGCAGGAAGTCGAAGAAGAGCGTGCGATCGGTCTCGGTAGAGAGCGAGATCAGCTTGCCCTTCGTCTCGGGGTTGGTCTTGTTGTAGATGTACTGCAGGTTCGTCGTCTTCCCGCACAAACCGGGGCCGTAGTAGACGATCTTGCAGTTGATCTCGCGGCTTGAATAGTTGATGAACGACATGGTCGCGGGCCCGCCTTACTCGCTGAAAAGGTTGTCGATGTCGGCGTCGGAGATCTCGGCGAACGGCGAGCCGGCTCCGGGGACCGAGGCACGTGCGGCCAGCGCCGCGAAGACTTTCTCGAGCTCGTCCGACGCCTTCTTGATGCGGAGGCGGACCAGACCCAGGGACGTGCGGTTGTCGAAGATGACGACGAGCACCACCCGCCCACCGACCAGCGTCATGTAGAGCGAGTCTCTCGCCCCCTCATGGAACTGGTTGGGGAATTCGTTTTCTCCGATGAGCTTCGCCAGCCCACCCATCGCCGCGACGTTGCCTGCCGTCAGCGAGGCAAGCGAAGTCGTGTCGATGTTGTGCGTCTGGCCAGCCGCAGAGATCAGCTGCCCATTCTTATCGACGAGGAAGACCACCTTTGCGTTGGCGTCCTTTGTGAGTCGGTCGCACACCGCGTTGATCCGGTGGAACTCCTCTTCGTACATCACCAGCTGCGTGGCCATGAGGTGGAGGCGCTCCTGTCAAACGGTTGCGGGGTCCTAGCAGACGGTACACGGTTGTGCACGCTTTGCGAGACCCGAAAACGCCGTGGTGTCGGGGGGCTGGCGTTGAACTTGACTCTCCCCAGATCGCGGACCCCGTTGGCGTGCACCGCCAGTGGGGAGCGGTCATTTCTTCTGTGCGGTGAAACGGCCGGGCTAGGCTCACAGCGTGCTTCGAAACGTCCTCGTCGCGTGTGCGCTTCTCGGGTCGACGATGTCATGGGCGCAGACCACCGTGTCCACTTCATCGGTGAAGAGCGCCCGGCCGAACGACGACCAGGCCCAGGTTCGACTGCGCTACGGCGTCGCGATCCGCAACGGGGTGGAGTCCGATTCGGGTCCAGGCCTGAGCTATGCCGGGGTGAGCCCCAATGATCTCGCCGTCAACGCCTGGCTGTGGTTCCTGCTCGGCGACCACCTCGGCCTGACCGCGGGGTTCCAGCGCGAGGCCTTCAGCCTGCTGGACAACGACATGCGGGTCACCGCGGGCGGGCTGGTCCGGGTCCACGTCGGCCCCACGGGCAGGATTCGTTTCGGTCCGGTGCGGCTCGAGGCCGCGGCGTCGTACGCCTTCCAGCAGCTTCCCGTGTTCGGCACGGTCAGCGCCCCCGTCTTCTCGACGGTGCAGCGGCACGGGGTGTTGCTCGCGGCGCGGGCGATGGTCGATCTCGGCCCGGTGACGGTGGAAGGTCGCTTCGAGTACCCGGTGGCGATCGCGACCGTGGGCCGCGCGGTGACGTCGCAGGGCCTGGGCGCCGGAGGCGGGATCCGCGTGCAGCTCTTCCGGACGGGCTTCCTCAAGTGGGGGTTGCTCGCCGACGCGCAGTGGCACCAGGACTCGGTGATGACGACGGACGCAGCCACGCCGCTGTCCACCAGCCAGAGCGTGGTGCGGGCGGGCCTCGCGGTCGACGTGCAGTGGAAGGAGCCGAAGCTCGACCTGGTGCCGACCACCGGGGCCTTGACCGTGACGGTGCGGGGCGAGCAAGGGCCGCTGGCCGGCGCGGCGGTGTCCTTGAGCGTGGGGGGGACGAAGCGGGAGTTGACGACGGGCACTGACGGGGTGGCGTCGCTCCCCGAACTCGAGCCCGGGGACGTCGTCGCGAACGTCTCGTCGGCCGGCTACGAGGCGGGCGAGTCGCGCGTGGGGCTGGCGGCGGGCGAAGATCGCACGGTGGAAATCATCCTCAACCGCGAGAAGCCGAAGGTCGGTGCGCTGGCGATCAAGACGGTCTCGTTGGACGGCAAGGTACCGCTGGCAGCGAGGGTCGAAGTGAACGGAACCGCGACGCCGACAGATGCGGCGGGTGCGCTGGTCCTCGAGGGGCTCCCGCCAGGGCCCGTCTCGGTGAAGGCCACTGCACCGGGCTTCAACCCCGCCGAAGAGGCGGCGTCGATCGTCGCGGGCCGCACCAGCGA
>JBBRUE010000614.1:0-4761 GCA_038248085.1 Myxococcales bacterium
CTTCTCGGGCCGCATCGCCTCGAGGAAGTAGAGCTGCGAGCAGAAACTCGAGCACGCGCTCGAGATGTCCAGCGATGGTCCGTCGATCTCGAGCTGCTCGGCGACCCGGTTGGCCTCCGCAGGAATGCACTCGTCGGGCGAGCAGCTCCCCGAGAGCACCATGCCGATGTCCTTCGCCGTCAGCCCCGCGCGGTGCAGGGCCATGCGTCCGGCCAGCGCGCCCGTCTCGGCGTTCGACATCTCGGCGGCTTCGATCGCGGCCCGGGGGTCGCGGTTCTTCGTCTCGCGGATGTAGTCGAGGGGCAGCACCGTGTGCCGGCGCTTGATGCCCACGCGATCCATGATCCACGCATCGTTGGTATCGATCCCCAGCGACTCGAGGAACGCGTTGTCGATCACGTTGCCTGGATGGAAGTGACCCATCGCGTGCAGATGCAGCAAGAGAACCCCATGGGAGCGAGAAGCAGGACCGCTCGTCGATTACCGAACCAGTACGGTCCCGCGGTAGCGAAAAGGCAGAACATTTGGTCAGCACTTGGCTGACGCCCGTCAGCTGTTACTGCTCACGCCACATGATCACGCCGGGCTTGAGGCTCGGGTTCGACCGGCTGTCGTAGTGGAAGACGATCGTCTGCTTCGCGGGCTTGTACGGCCACATCGAGATCCATTCGCCGGCGAACTGCAGCGGCGACGACTGGGGCATGCAGGTCATGAAGCTGCTGCCGTCCGTCGAGCGCGCCAGCTTCGGGCCACCGCAGAGCGTCTGGGCGCCGCGAGAGGCGAAGTGGGCGGCGACGTTCACCCGGCCACCCGCGTCGATGCTGAGGGCCTGGTACCAGCTCGTGGTGTGGAAGATGGTGGCGCTCCCGTTGCGGGGAATGGCGACCGCGGGGTTCCACGTCGCGCCGGTGGCGTCGGTGGCCCTGGCGTACCAGAGCTCGGTGGTGTCATCGACCGACGGCAGGGGCTCCACCTTGCGCAGGTGGAACGCGAGGTGCGGCGTCGTGCCCACGAACGTGAGCGAGACCGACGGTCGCCGCTCGGCCAGCGTCAGGTCGAGCATGTCGGCGGAGGCGACGACGTTGGGCGCACTGCCGGGACGCCAGAACGCGAGGTCCGCAGACGTGCCCGCGACGCTCACGAAGAACGCCACGCCGGGGTTGCCCGCCGAGTCGAGCGCCAGCGACACCGACCGGCCTCCGACGACGAGCACGCCGGGCGAGGTGTCGACGAAGGCGCCCTCGCCGAGGCGCCTCCGGTACATCAGCTCGGATCCCTGGATCCATGCCACGTGGGCGTTGTCGTTGCCCAGGGCGAGCGAGGGGTTCGACACCAGGGCGGCGCGGGTCTGGTCGGACACGGTCGAGAGCGAGAAGTTCACGCCCTCGTCGTCGCTGACCGCCAGCCGCACGGTGTTGGACTGTGACTTGACGTACGCGATGCCGATGCGCCCGGTGTCGGCGTCGCGGCTGATCGAGATCTGCCGGTTGGGGTGCTCGAACGGGCCTCCGCCCACGACCTCGATCGTCTGCAACGCGGTGAAGGCCTTCGCCACCCCGTCCCACCGCGTGAAGACCACGCGGTTGTCGTCGTAGTTCGAGTCTCCGTTGGGGTCTTCGAAGAGCGCGGCGATCAGCGGCTGGCCGAACTGATCGCCTACCGACGCGACCGAGACGCCCAGCTTCGACGAGGCCGCGGCGCCCACCGGCAGCGGCACGGCCACCTGCCACCCTGCCGGCGGGTCGTCACCACGCGGGCGCCCGGCATCGACCTCCACACCGGCATCTACTTCGCCCGCGTCGACGGTCGGGCGAATGCGCGGACCGCAGGCGAGCAGGCAGATCGAGAACGTGGCGATGGTGGCGATGCGGAACATGAGCACTCCTGGCTGACCTACCCGGCGGCCTTGATCACTTCGCGGGCGATCACGATGCGCTGAATCTCACTGGTGCCTTCGTAGATCGTCTGCACCCGGGCGTCGCGCAGGTACCGCTCGACGGGGAACTCGTCGATGTACCCGTAGCCGCCGTGCACCTGGACCGCCTTGTCGCAGACCCGGTTCGACATCTCGGACGCGAAGAGCTTGGCCATCGACGCCTCGCGGGTGAAGGGCTGCTTCTTTTCCTTCATCGTCGCGGCGCGGAAGGTGAGCAGCTCGGCCGTCTGCTGCGAGGTGTGCATGTCGGCGAGCATGAAGCGCAGCGCCTGGAAATCGGCGATCGGGTGACCGAAGGCGCTCCGGTCCTTCGCGTACTTCACCGAGGCTTCGATGGCCGCCCGGGCCACCCCGCACGCCTGCGAGGCGATGCCCACCCGCCCGCCGTCGAGGGCGACCATCGCCAGCTTGAAGCCGTCGCCGACCCGTCCGAGGACCTGGTCTTCACCGACTTCGCAGTTCTCGAAGGTCAGCGGCACGGTGTTCGACCCGCGCAGGCCCATCTTGTCTTCCGCGCGGCCGATGCTCAGGCCGGGGGCGTTCTTCTCGACGATGAAGCACGAGAGGCCCTTGTTGCCCTCGGCGCTGGTGCGGGCCCAGACGATCATCACGCCGGCGTACGCGCCCGAGGTGATCCACTGCTTGCTGCCGTTGATCACCCAGCGGTCGCCCTTCTTCGCCGCCGTCGTGCGGCCGGCGCCCGGGTCGGACCCGGCGTGCGCCTCCGAGAGCGCGAACGCCCCGGCGATCGCCTCACCGCTCGTCAGCTTCGTCACGAAGCGCTGCTTCTGCGCGTCGGTGCCGAACTGGACGATCAGCTCCGCGCACATGTTGGTGACGGCCATGCCCACCGAGGTCGAGGCGCAGGCCGCGGAGATCTCCATCACCGCCAGCGCGTACGACACCACGCCGGCCCCCGCGCCCCCGAGCTCCGGAGGCACGTTGACCCCCAGCAGCCCGAGCTCGCCCATCTGCCGGTACACCTCGGCGGGGAAGATCTCCTCGCGGTCGGTCTGGCGGGCCCGGGGTGCGACGACCTCGCGCGCGAACTTGCGGGCGGTGTCGCGAATCAGCTTCTGCGTCTCGGTGAGTTCGAAGTCCACGACGCCTTTAGTGCACGGCCTTGAGGTTGAACGGGAACTCGATGGGGTGATCCTTCGAGTCGGGCGGCTTGGGGAAGTTCATCGTCGACAGCACCGCGACCACGCAGTCGTAGAGCGCGGGGTCCTTCAGCGTGCTGGTCTTGCGGTCGACCTTCGCGCCCTTGACCACGCCGTCGGGGGTGATCACGAAGGCCGTCTTGAGCGACCCCTCGGGGGCCTTCTTCTTGTTGCTGATGTGGTCCTCGTAGCAGCCCTGGATCTTCGGCTGATACGAGACGACGATCTGCTTGATGGTGTCGGCGGTGAACGGCAGCTTGCTCACGTCGGGCCCCTCCACCATCGCGTCCTTCATCAGGTTCTTCATGGTGTCGGTCTTGGGACCGGGGTCCGCGGCCAACGACAACGCGACGAGGATCGTGGTGAGCATGGGCATCAGTCCTTGAGGAGGTTGGCGGCGATCACGATGCGCTGGATCTCGCTGGTGCCTTCGTAGATCTCGGTGATGCGCGCGTCGCGAACGTGGCGCTCGGCGTCCATCTCCTTCGAGTAGCCCATGCCGCCGAAGATCTGCAGGGCCTTGTTGGTGACCCGGCCCGACATCTCTGAGGCGTAGAGCTTGGCCATCGCCGACTCCGGCGAGTGGCGCACGCCCTTGTCCTTCAGCAGCGCCGCGCGGTGAATGAGCAGCCGCGCCGCGTCGATCTCCGTCGCCATGTCGGCGAGCATGAACTGGATCGCCTGGTGCTCGCGGATGAACTTACCGAACGACTTGCGCTCACCCGAGTAGCGGACCGCCTCCTCGAAGGCGCCGCGCGCGATGCCCAGGGCCTGCGAGGCGATGCCGATGCGGCCGCCGTCGAGGGTCGACATGGCGACCTTGAAGCCTTCTCCTTCCTTGCCGAGCAGGTTCTCCGCGGGCACCTCCATGTCCTCGAAGTACATGGTGCAGCTCCAGGCGGCGCTGATGCCCATCTTCTTGTCGGGGGCCATGCGCTTGAAGCCCTTCGTGTCCGTGGGGACGATGAAGGCGGTGATGCCTTTGTTGCCGGCGGCCTTGTTGGTCATCGTGAACAAGACGATCGCGTCGGCCTTGGGGCCCGCGGTGATCCAGTTCTTCGAGCCGTTGATGACGTAGTGATCGCCCTTCTTGACCGCGATGGTCTCTTGCGCCGCGGCGTCGGAGCCGGCCTGCGGCTCGGTGAGCCCGAAGCACCCCATCTTCTGACCGGAGGCGAAGGGCTTGAGCCACTTCTCCTTCTGCGCGTCGGTGCCGAACTTCGAGACCGGGTCGCAGTACAGCGAGTTGTTCACCGACATCAGCACGCCGGTCGAGGCGCAGCCGCGGCTGATCTCTTCCATCGCCAGCGCGTAGCTGACGTTGTCCAGGCCCGCCCCGCCCCACTGCTCGGGGACCGCGATGCCCAGCAACGAGAGCTCGCCGAGCTTCTGGAGCGCCTCGGTGGGCCACTCGTGGTTCTCGTCCCAGCGCCGGGCGTTGGGGATCAGCTCGCGGGCGGCGAACTCGCGGGTCATCTTCTGGATGTCCCTCTGGACCTCAGTCAGCTCGAAGTTCATGCCCCGGGCCTTATCAACGGAGCCAAACGCCGTACAGCAAGGGAACTTCATGGCTCAGAACACTGTCGAAGCCCCCATGGAGCCCGACTTCCACGCGTGGTTCGAGTCTGAGGCCCGGTGCGCCAGGCACCCACACCTCGAAGCGGC
>JBBRUE010000615.1:0-4759 GCA_038248085.1 Myxococcales bacterium
CTCGGCGCTGCTCGAGAAGGTCACCGGCGGCAACCTCTTCGTGGCGGAGGTGTATTTCATCACCACGCGCGAGTTCCCGCAGATCAAGTTCGGCGGGCCGATCGGCGACGTGCGTGACCCGGAGACCGGCCTGGGCATCGGCACCATGGTGTACGGCGACTTCTCGATGCAGGTGACCAACCCCGAGCAGCTGCTGGTGGGGATGGTCGGCATGCGCAAGGCCGACAACGAGGAGTTCACCGGCTGGTTCAAGAGCCAGGTGCTCAAGGTGACGCGCGACCGCATCGCCGAGCTCATCGTGAAGAAGAAGTGGCCGCTGCTCGACGTGACGTCGGGCGCGTACACCGAGGAGATCGAGACCGAGGTCATCGCGGGCCTCGGCGTGCACACCCAGTCGTACGGGGTGACCATCGTGCGCTTCGGCAACTTCACGGTCAGCATCAAGCCGGAAGACGAAGCGACGCTGAAGAAGCTCTCGAAGGACGTGGCCTACTCGCGGCTGGCCGGCGGCTTCCAGCAGTACGCGCAGGGCCAGGCGATGCTCGGCGCGGCCGAGGGCATGGCGAAGGGCGGCGGCGAGGGCGGCGGCGGCTCCGGCCAGGCGCTGGGCGGCATGGGCATGGGCATGGGCTTCGGCATGGCCCAGATGTTCATGAACCAGAACCAGGCGCAGGGGCAGCACCAGCAGAACCAGCAGGCCCAGGCGCAGGCGGCCGCGGCCAACACCGCGGCGGCCCCGGCGGCGCGCACGGTCATGGATCGCCTCAAGGAGCTCTCGGAGCTGAAGACCGCGGGCCTCATCAGCGAGGACGAGTTCAACGGCAAGAAGGCCGACCTGATGAAGTCGCTCTAAGCGACGCGCTGATTTCCGAAGTGCACGCGGGCCTCCTGGCGATCGCCGGGGGGCCCGTCGTCTTGGGTCTTACGGCACGCCGGCGTCGCCGGGGGTGGTGGGACTCGAGGGCAGGGGCTTGAGCCACCAGCCCTCACCGAGCTGCCCCCGCCACTGCTCAGCGCGGACCATCGCCTGGAGCTGGGTGGCGCTGCGCAGGAAGTCGTCGGTCTCGAGCCGCCACCGGGCGCCCTCCTCGGGAGCGAGGGTCAGGCCGATCGCCCGGCTCATCACCTTGACGAACTTCGCCCGGGCCTCGGCCTCGTCTGTCACGGGTTCGGTCTCGAGCCGGGCGAGCACCACGCCCGCCGCGCGGCGCAGCGCGAAGAGCCGCTGGGCCTTCGCCGCCGCGATCACCGCCGGGCGCTGGTTCACCTCGTTGGCCGCGAGCCACGTGTCTTCGGTCAACAGCGTGGCGAAGAGCTCGCTCGAGCGCAGGGGACCGATGGGGTTCTTCAACCGCGCGAGGGCGAACGGCGCGGTGCGCGATCGATGGAGCTCGAGCGCCGCGCCCAGCTCGGCGAGCACCAGCTGCTGATCGCGAAGCCCGCCCAGCGGACGCACGCTCACCCGCACGTCCCCGGGGGTGGGCGCGACGGTGAGGGGGAGTGGGTTCTTCTTCGCGGCCTCGGCGAGGTCGAGCGTCAGCCCGCCCTGGCCGTAGACGCCCAGGGTGCCGAGGGTCTGCACGGCGCGGGCGGCGATCTTCCCCCTGGGGAACTCGGCGTCGACCGCCGCGGGCACCTTGAGCAGCCGGGGAATATCGCCGCGAGTCAGCGCGGCCAGGGGCAGCTTCACGTCGGCGTCGGCGAGCGCCTGGAGCGTCGTCTTCCACTCCGCGTCGGTGGTGGTGAGCACTGCGTCGGCCTGCTTGCCCAGGGCGTCGAGATCGAGCTCGCGCGTCGCGGCAGCGAACTGAAGCGGCGCGGGGAGTTCGAGGGCGGCGAGCACCTCCTCGAGCTTCACGTCGCGGCGGGCGATGGCGGCGTCGAGGCGGAGCGCGGCCGCGTGGGACGCCGTCCACATCGCGCGGCGCTTGACCGCGCTCTTCTCGCTCACCAGCAGCTTGCTCAGGTCGCGAAAGGGGAGCTCCTTGCCGTCGACGGTGAAGGTGGTGCTCGCTTCGAGGTTGGCGAGGGCCTCCGACTCGGCCGCGACGCCGCGCGCGAGCAGCTCGCCGGTGAGCCAGCGGGTGAGGTTGTCGAGGCGCTCGGCGTCGGCCGGACGCAGGGTGCGCGCCCGGCGGAGCAGGGCGACCGACGACTTCGAGAACAGCTGCTCGTGGCCCCCGGCGGCCGTCGCGAGATCGAGCGGGGCCCCGGCGGTCCAGTGTTGCCACAGCGCCTCGTCGACGCGCTTCACCAGCCCGGCGACCTCCTGCTCGAGGGCGTCGATCTTCGGCGCGATGAGCTCGGCCTCGGTGGTCCCGGCATCGGGCGCGGGCGCCGAGACGTCGGGCGGAGGTGCGCTCTTCGGGCAGCCACTGAAGGACAGCACCAGCCCGGCCAGAAGAATGAACCGCGAATGCATCTGGTCACCATAACCGCACAACCACGTTCGACTATTTCCTGATGCGCGCCTGTGGGAAGAGATCGCCATGCCCCGCTGGTACTTCGAAGACTTCTCGCCCGGCTTCGTGCTCGAGGCGTCCGGCCCCACGATGAAGGCCGAAGACATCATCGAGTTCGCGAAGAAGTACGACCCGCAGTCCTTCCACGTCGACGCCGAGGCCGCGAAGGACTCGTTCTTCGGCGGCCTGTGCGCCAGCGGCTGGCACACCGCGGCGACGTGCATGCGCATGATGTGCGACGCCTACCTGCTCGATTCCGCGAGCCTCGGGAGCCCGGGCCTCGAGGGGCTGAAGTGGACCAAGCCGGTCTTCGCCGGGGACACCCTCAAGCTGAAGATGACGGTGCTCGAGCAGAAGCCCTCGCGCAGCCGGCCGGAGATGGGATCGATCCTCGGGAAGTCGGAGGTGTTCAACCAGCACGGCGAGCTGGTGATGCACATGACCGCCTGGAGCATGTTCAAGAAGCGGAACCCCTGATGCCCAGCCAGACCCAGTGGAAGGCCGCGCGGGCGCGCATGCAGGTCTACGCAGCGCTGCGCACGTTCTTCGGGGGCGAGGGCTACCTCGAGGTCGAGACGCCGACGCTGATCGCCACGCCCGGGCTCGAGCCGCACATCGACCCCTTCGAGGCCCCGTTCATCCCGCAGACGGGCGTGGGGGCGCGGCGATCGTGGTGGCTCCACACCAGCCCCGAGTACGCGATGAAGCGGCTGCTCGCCGACGGGAGCCCGCCGATCTTCCAGATCTGCAAGACGTACCGGAACGGGGAGATCTCCGGGACGCACAACCCCGAGTTCACGATGCTGGAGTTCTACCGGCCCCACGCCGACTACCACGCGATCATGCGCGACCTCGAAGCGGCGCTGGCGGCGGTCGAGCGGGTGGTGGCGCCGGAGCGCGGGCTGTTCACCCGGCTCCCGTTCGAGCGGCTCACGGTGCGCGACGCGGTGCTGCGCCACACCGGCATCGATCTCTTCGCCCACCGCGACGGGGCCTCGTTGCGCCAGGCGGCGCAGGCCATCGGCGTGCACGTCGGCAGCTCCACGAGCTTCGACGACGTCTTCTTCCACGTCTTCCTCGAGCGGGTGGAACGCCAGCTGGGCGTCGGGCGGCCCACCTTCCTCATCGAGTACCCGGCGTCGATGGCGTCGCTCTCGCGGCTCAAGCCGGGCGACCCGCGCGTCGCCGAGCGGGTCGAGCTGTATGCCAACGGGGTCGAGCTGGCGAACGGCTTCTCGGAGCTGACGGATGTGGTCGAGCAGCGCCAGCGCCTGGTCGAAGAGCAGGAGCTCCGGCGCTCGCTGGGCCGGCCGGTGTTCGACCTCGACGAGGCGTTCCTGGCCGCGCTGCCCCGCCTGCCGCCGTCGGGAGGCATCGCGGTGGGCCTCGACCGGGTGCTGATGCTGCTGCTGGGCGTGAGCGAGATCGAACAGGTGCTGCTCTTTCCCGCGCGCGACTTCGTTTGAGCGGAGTGACGCGGTAGCGTCGGCCCGTGCCTCCGACCCCCAAAGAGCTTCTCCGCACCGCGTTCTCCGGGACCGCCGCCGTCGGCATCACCGGGGTGCTGTCGCCCATCGTCTCCGCGCTGAGCTTCCTCGACGAGCGCGCGCCCGACGCGGCCATTCACCTGTGGGCCGACGCGGTGCTCACCACGTCGGGCGTGCGCACCGTGTGCCGCGGCCTCGAGAACCTCCCTCCCGGCAACTTCGTGCTGTGCGCCAACCACCAGTCGAACTTCGACGCGCTGGTGCTCTTCCGGCACATCCGCCGGCACATGCGGTACGTGGCGAAGAAGGAGCTGCTCAAGGTGCCGCTGCTCGGTCCGGCGCTTCGGCGCGCGGGCAACATCTTCGTCGAGCGCACCGGCGGCGAGTCGGACAAGGCCAAGCTGAACGAGGCGACCATCGCGGTGCGCGATCGCGTCAGCGTCGTCTTCTTCGCCGAGGGCACCCGCAGCGACGACGGCATCTTGCGCCCGTTCAAGAAGGGCGCGGCGGTGATGGCCATCGAGGCCGGAGTGTCGCTGGTGCCGGTGGCGATCGCCGGTACGCATCGCATTCTCGAGAAGGGGTCGATCCAGATCCGCCCGCGGCCCTCGGCGTTGCTCATCGGCGAGCCGCTCTCCACGAAGGGTCTCACCGTCGACGCGCGCGAGGAGCTGACGCTGCGCGCGCACGCCGAGGTGGCGAAGTTGCTGGAAGAGGGCAACCGCCTGGTCGCCGAGATGGATCGATGACGAAGAAGACGGCGCGCGAGGAGTTGCAGGACATCACCTTGGCCCTGCAGCTCAGCGTCGA
>JBBRUE010000616.1:0-4746 GCA_038248085.1 Myxococcales bacterium
GAGGTGGGCGATGAAGTCGGCTGGGGCGCCGAGCAACTCGGGCGAGCGCACGATCTCCACCTTCTTGCCGCTGGGCGCGGCGAACGACAGCCCGTCGGTGTTCCGCAGGGCGGCAGGTTGGCCCTGCCAGTCGGCGATCGTCACCTTCCCCGCCGCGAGCCCCGTCGGCTGGAAGGCCGTCACTTCGTCGGGGGACGGCTCGAGAAACAGCACGCAGTCTTCCCCTTCGCGGAAGGTCGCGGTGCCGGCCACGGCCTGACCGATGCCGTCGACCTCGCCTCCGGGCTGCTTGACGAGCACCACCGCCGGCGCCTTGCCCTTGATGCGATCGCTGACCACGACCTCGGTCCACGTCCAGATGCGGTGCTTGGCGTCGTCCCAACCGGCGACCGAACGGGCCACCCGCCCCCGGACGATCACCGGCACCCGCCGGGCCATCTCATCGAGCGTCTCGTAGACGACGATGGTCGCCGAAGCAGTGAACGAGAAGAGCGCCAGCAGTGCGGCGCCGAAGCGAAACGATCTCGAGGGCATTCACGTCTCCAAATGACTCGCGCCGGGTGGCCTGGGAGCCGGCGTCGAGCAAGGTCCACTGTATCGCAGGAGTGCGCTGCTAGACTCGCCGACGTGTCCGGACGCGTCGTCTTCTTCGTGAACAGCGCAGGCTACGAGGCGGCCTGGCAGACGGCCTCGATGGGCATCACCGCGACCGCCTTCGGTGACGAGGTGATCTTCGTCTTCGGTTTCGAGGCCCTGCGTTCGGTCGCCAACGGAACCTTCGGCAAGCCGTTGACTGATCGCGAACGGGCGGAGTCGACGCGCGGGGAGGGGATCGGCGCGCCCGTACCTTCGCGGATGCTGGCCGATGCGCGCGCGATGGGCGCCCGCGCGCTCGCCTGCGACACGACCGTGAAGCTCTGCGGCCTGTCGCCGGCCGAGCTGGAGAAGAACGCAGTGCTCGACGAGGTGCTCGGCCTGCCGCAGATCTGGCGGCTGACCGAGGGGGCCCGGGTGCTGACCTTCTGAGTCGGCCTTAGAAGCGCTCGACGATGCGGAACTCGACGTTCACCGGGTTCTGGGGGGTCGAGGTGTTGAGCCGCGTGCACAGGTCGCCGACGAAGGTGACCTGGTTGGTCGTGAAGTCGTAGGAATAGGTCGTCGTGCCCGGGGCCACGCTCTGGTTGTCGATCACCACCGAGAGGTAGCGGGGGTCGGACGGGTTCGCCGACAGCGTGAAAACGCAGGGGTCGCCCAGGAACGACTCGCTGATCTTCCGCAGCGCCGCAGCGAGCTCCGTGCTGTTGGACGCCTGGAAGAACGACGTGGCGCACTGCTTCGTGAACGTATTGCAACTCGCCGCCGCGCCACCGCACTCGGCGTCGGTCCCCATCGGGCACTGACGGGCGAAGCCACCTTCCTTGGCCATGGCGTTGAGGGCGACGGGGCCGGGGCCGGTGACGAGATCGGCACCGAAGCCGACGACGATGGTGCTGATGCCCTTATCCTGGAGCGCCTTCACCTTCTGCACGGCTCCGTCCTGGTCGAGGCAGCCCTTGGCGCACAACGCGTTCGCGCAGGTCGAGGTGGTGCAGGTGCAAGCCGAGGTCTGCTGGGCGGTGCAGGTTGCGCCGCAGCCGCACAGCGCGTTGGGGTTCGCGTCGTTGCAGTTCGGCAGGCCGTCGGTGAGCAGCAAGACGAAGTCGCGACGAAAGTCGTTCGCGTCGTTGAGGCCGCCGTAGGTCCCGAGGAACTCCAGCGAGGTGCCGGTCGGCGTGCCGCCCGTGGGGGTCAGCGCCTGGATGCGGGCGTTGACCTGCTGCGCCGTCATCGTCAGCGCCGCGTCACTCCCGGTATCGCTGGCCGCCGGCGC
Organism: Myxococcales bacterium; assembly: GCA_038248085.1. Classification (GTDB taxonomy): domain Bacteria; phylum Myxococcota; class Myxococcia; order Myxococcales; family Myxococcaceae; genus Archangium_A. Next base: position 1,871 of record JBBRUE010000616.1, read on the forward strand.
GGGGAGTTGCACGTCGATGTTCGAGGCCGGCTTGCACAGGCTGTCCGTCGGGAAGACCGTCACGCCGAGCCGCGCGATGGTCCCGGAGGTTTGCAGAAAGGTCGACATCGCGCTCTTCAACTCGCTGACGCGGGTCGGGCAGGTGGCGGGGCACTGGTTGGAGCTGCTGGTGCCGCAACCGCCGCAGGTCGGCGCCGCGCTGTTCGTCGGCAGGAGCATCGAGCCCGAGTTGTCGACCAGCAGCATGACGTTCGGCTTGAGCCGCTTGCTGGCGATGATCTTCTTGTCAGTCGTCTGCGCAACGGCGAGCGGGACCACGCGCTCGAAGTCGTAGGTCTGGCAGGAGGCAGCAGCCACCAGCAGGGCGAGCAGGGCAACAATACGCATCATGGCGCCGACCCTAGCACGCAGAATTCGACGTGCACCCGCCACTCCTGCGCTCGCGCCCTTTCTCAGGTTTCGAGATACGTAGGCCCTGCCCGATGAAGATCGTCGTCCTCAGCCGTTCGCGGTCCATCCCCTCGACGAAGAGGCTCGTGGAGGCGGCGAAGGCGCGCGGCCACCGCGTCAAGGTGCTCGACCCGACCCGCGTCTCGGTGCGCCTGGGCCGCGGCCGCGCCGAGCTGATCTATCGGCAGAAGCGCATCTCCGTGCCCGACGTCGTCATCCCTCGCATCGCCCCGTCGATCGCCAGCTACGGGCTCGCGATCGTCGACCAGTTCGAGGCGGGGGGGGCGGTGATCCTCAACACCGCCTCCGCCATCGGCCTCTCGCGCAACCCCGCGCGCTGCTTCCAGCGCCTCTCCGCGGCCGGCCTCGACATTCCCGCGACGGTGATGAGCCGCGAGGTCGGCGATCTCCAGGCGATGGTCGAAGCGGTGGGGGGGATGCCCGTCCTCATCAAGCTCCTCCAGGGGAACGAGCGACGCGGCGTCATGGTCTGCGAGTCGCGCCAGTCGATGGAAGCGGCCCTCGAGGCCGTGCTCGGGCTCGGCCACAACATCGTGATGCAGGAGTACGTGCGCACCGCCCAGCGCGACGTCCGCGTCTTCGTCGTGGGGGGCAGGGCGCTCTCCGCGGTGTCCCGTATTCCCCGGGCTGGGCGCCTGTCCCGCACCCTGGCCCGCTTCGCGCGCATCGAGGCCTGTGCGCTGACCGAGCCGCTCCGCGAGGCCGCCGAGGCCGCCGCGAAGCTCACCGGCCTGGAAGTGTGCGCGGTCGACCTGCTCGAGACCCAGAGCCGCAAGCACGGGGTGCGCGCGCGCATCTTCGAACTCAACCCCTCCCCGGCGATCTTGGACATGGAACTGGCGACCGGCGTCGACCTCGCCGGGGCCGTGATCGCCCGCGCAGAAGAGCTGGTCGCCGGGCGTCGCCCTGAACCCGCAGCTTGAATCCCGACCCGTCATAGGGCCATAGAGAGATTCCATGCGGCCCCTGATGCTGGTTTTGCTGTTTTCGATGGCCCGGCCCGCGTTCGCGGAGGTCGATGTCGCCTCGTTCTACGAGGTCACCACCGAGGGCACGACCACCAGGCTGAAGGCCGGCGAGACGGGCAAGGTCATCATCTCGATCAAGGTGAAGAACGGCGCCCACGTCTCCGACGAGGCCCCGCTGAAGATCGAGCTCTCGAGCAAGCAGTCGAAGCTCCCGAAGGCCAAGCTGACCCTCGCCGACGCGCTCGATCCGAAGGCGCCCCGCTTCGAAGTTCCATTCACCCCGACCGCGCAGGGAGCCACCACCGTGGAGGCGCAGATGACGTTCTTCATCTGCACCGAGAAGCTCTGTGCGCGGCAAACGAAACACCTGTCGTTGCCTGTGGAGGTCATGTGAGCACCATCATCTTCGGCATCAATGCCGTCATCGAAACCCTTCGCGCCAGTCCCCAGACCATCGAGCGCCTGTACATCGCCGAGGGCTCGCTCAACCAGCGGGTGGTCGGTGAGCTGAGCACGCTCGCCAAGAACGCCAAGGTGCGCCTCGATTCGCTCGACCGCGATCGCCTCGACCACCTGGCGGAGGGCGGGGTGCACCAGGGCGTCGTCGCCGAGGTGAAAGACTTCGAGTACATCGGCCTCGCCGAGCTCATCAAGAAGTCGAAGGCGAGCAAGCACCAGCCGCTCCTCGTGCTGCTCGACGGCATCCAGGACCCGCACAACCTCGGCGCGATCATCCGCTCCGCCGCCTCGTTCGGCGCCCAGGGCGTGGTGATCATGAAGGACCGCGCCGCCGGCGTCACCGGCACCGTGGTGAAGTCTTCGGCCGGCGCCACCGCCTACTGTGACGTCGCCCGCGTCACCAACCTCAGCCGCGCCATCGAAGAGCTCAAGGAGGCCGGCTTCTGGACCGTCGCCGCCGATCCCGAGGGCAAGGAGCTCGTCTGGCAGGCCAAGCTGACCGGCCCCCTCGCCGTCGTCATCGGCGCCGAGGGCGCGGGCGTGCGCAAGGGCGTGCTCGAGCACTCCGACTTCAAGGTCCGCATCCCCATGGTGGGTCAGGTCGCCAGCCTCAACGCGTCTGTCTCGGCGGGCGTCTTGCTCTACGAGATCGCCCGCCAGCGCGGCTGATCCATCGCGCCGCTTGGGATCTCCTTGACTTGGTGCATCACCCGTGGATAGAGAGCGCCGCCCCTCGACAGGCGGGTGGCGGGTTTCCTTAAGCAGTTACGGAACCTTGCCGGTGTAGCTCAGCTGGTAGAGCACCTGATTTGTAATCAGTAGGTCGCGGGTTCGAATCCCGCCGCCGGCCACGGCAGTGCAGGGTGAAGTTCACAAGTGAATAGAAGAAGAAGTATTTCTCCGGAGGGGTACCCAAGCGGCCAACGGGGGCAGACTGTAAATCTGCTGGCTTCGGCCTTCGGTGGTTCGAATCCACCC
>JBBRUE010000617.1:0-4743 GCA_038248085.1 Myxococcales bacterium
AGTCGCAGCCGGTGCGCGTGCCCGTGGCGTTGACGCAGGTGGCGCCGGGCGCCGTGTTGCGCAGCAGGCTCTGAATGGTTCCGCAGCCGAGCGAGGCGCACGCGGTGGGTAGGTTCACGGTCGTCACGTACGAGGTCGACACGTGTCGCGAGACGTCCGTGCTGATGAAGTCGATGCGGCCCGAGAGGGTCGAGGTCGAGGTCACGGTGGTGACCGACGAGCACAACGATCGGAAGTCGGCCAGCGGGTCGTCCGCGCAGGCTGCCGAGTAGAACCACGTCCCTGGGAGTGCGCCGGTGCACGGCGCCACCATCGCGCACGAGCCCGTGGTGACCGTCACCATCGGGGGAACTCCGGCGTCGGGCAGCGAACCTCCACCGCCACCCGTCGCCGAGCCGCCGCCGGTCGCCGAACCGCCGCCGGTCGCCGAACCGCCACCGGTCGCCGAGCCGCCACCCGTCGCCGAGCCGCCACCGGTCGCCGAACCGCCGCCGGTCGCCGAACCGCCACCGGTCGCCGAACCGCCACCGGTTGCCGAACCGCCACCGGTCGCCGAACCGCCACCGGTTGCCGAACCGCCACCCGTCGCCGAACCGCCACCCGTCGCCGAACCGCCACCCGTCCCCGCGTCGGCGATGCAGTTCGCGCCGCTGCACGGAACGCTGCCGCACGCAGCGAGGGTCATCACGAGGGACGCGAAGGCAGCCAGGAACAGGGGGCGCATGGGCGGCGCAGACTCCGGACCTTTGCCAGCGAGGTCAACTCTGCCGTGCAGTGTTTCAGTCGGTGCGCCGCGCGAGAAACGAGCCGTCGGGGTCGTGAACGAGTTCGTACGCACCGGCCTCGACGTCATCGGCGTACGTCTCGAGCCACTGGGGCACCGAGCGCGCGACGAACTGGAAGAACGGCGACGCCTCCCCTCCGGCGAACACGCGCCCCGTGGTGGCGTGGACCACCATCGAGTTGGGGCCGCGGCTGGCGATCGGGAACCAGCAGTCGACCTGCTTCTCTTCCGGCGTCACGCCGGCCTTCTTCAAGAGCCCCTCGCCGGCGCGCAGTTGGGCCAGCAGCTTCAAGGTGCGCGGCCGCTCATTGAGGACCCACGACACCGGCAGCAGGTGCAGTGCACCGATGAGGCTGTCTTCGGCCCGGCGCTGTCCGTCGTGCAGCAACCACAGCGCGCGCACGCCGGGGGGCACCGCGAAGCCCAGCTTCCCCTCGAGCTTCGAGAGCTGCACCGGCTTCGCCCCGGGCGCGAGCGTCTGCATCAGCGCCATGCCGTCGTGCTCGCGCAGCCACCCCGCGATTCGCTTGAACGAGTCGACGAGGGAGACCTGGTCACCCTTGGCGCGCGGAGGAGGTGGGGGCGGGGCGATGGGCATACCCCCCCGCCTACCTCATTCCGTGGTCCGGGCCTCGCCCGTGAAGAGCCACTTCACGAACTGGTCCCGCTTCTTCCCCCGAAGCGTGCCCCCGGGCCGGGGGTCGGTCGTCCAGGTGATGCCCAGCCGCTGGGCCGCGCGATCCAGCCAGGCCGGGAGCTCCGCGGGCTCACACCGCCCCAGGCCGAGGCCGTCGGACCACGCCTGCTCGTTGTTGAAGGACGTCCCGCTGGAGAGGCCTCCGAAGTGCGAGTCCACCCGGGACAGGTTCAGCGAGAACCACACGGGCCGGGTGCTGTCGATGGTGACGCCGCCCTGGATGACAGGGACGCGGCTGCGGTTGAGCGCAGTGCTCGTCAGCGAGACCCGCACGCTGAACGCCGCGACCTCGAAGCCCAGCGCGCGGGCGAAGGCGAGTGCAGGCGAGGTGTCGTTGCGTACCTGCAGGTGCCGGTCGATCGACGCGAACATCGCCTCCATGGCCGGGGTCTTCGCGGCGTGGGTCTTGAGCCGCTCGAGCTCGTCGAGCAGCTCCGAGCGGTCCTGCTCCGCGCGGACGAAGCGGGGCAGGAGCGCGTCGACGGCCTCGGCCGTACCGATGGACGCCAGCACCGCCAGCATGTCGGGCATCGCGTCTTCGCTGCCCACCACCGCGGACTGGATCGCCGCGAGGAAGCGCGGACTGGCCGCCAGCGCCCCGAGCTTCGCGCGCCGCTGCTTCGAGCCCCACGCGTAGGTGGTCTGGAGCGCGAGCAAGGCGTCGAGCGCGCTGGTCCACGACGCCTGGAGCTCGCCGCCGGTCGCCTCGTGGGGGATCGCCTCGAGGAGGAAGAGCGCATACGCGTGACGACGTTGCGTCGAGGCGAGCCGCTCGAGCACCGCGCGGATCACCGGCCCCGGGAGCTGGCGTCCCCGGCGGGCGAAGAGCCACGTCGAGTGGTAGCGGCCGTCGCGCACCAGCGAGAGGGCCGCGTCGGCTGCGAGCGCGGGGTCGACGTCGTCGGGCAGCCGTTGCAGCGTCTCGAGCAACGCGGCAGGCGTCAACGGGGCGCGGAGCTGCGCTTCGGCCTCTGCGCGGGACAGTGACTGGCGAGCGCCCATCGCGCACGGGCTACTCCTCTGAACGAGAAGTTCAACCCGGGTTTCCAGCCGCCCGCTCCCGCGGCGGGCAGTACGGTGGTTCACCATGGTCGACCACGTCTACTTCGTGCCCGGGATGTTCGGTTTCGCGCGGCTGGCGTCGCGTGAGTATTTCGGCCACGTGCAACGCGCCCTGTCGCTGCGGCTCACGGGCGGCGCCGAGTTCCACGTCGCCCACGTGCTGCCGACCGAATCCGTGCGCAGCCAGGCAGGCAAGATCGCCGAGCTGATCGCCCGGACGTGCGGGAGCGACGGAGGGCCGATCCACCTCCTCGGGCACTCGACCGGCGGGCTGGGCGCACGGCTGGTCGCCTCGCCGAGCGCGCAGCTCCCGGTGACGGAGGACCTGCTCTCGTGGCTGCCCCGCCTGCGCAGCGTGACGACGCTCAACACCCCGCACTACGGCACTCCGCTGGCGAGCTTCTTCGCGACGGTTCGCGGCCAGCGAATGCTCTACGCCCTCAGCGCGCTGACCTTCCGGGTGTTGTCCTTCGGGGCGCCCCCGCTCGCAGTGGCGAGCGCGCTGGTGGGTCTCGTGCGCCGCCTCGACAAGGCGGTGGGCCTCGAGCTGCGCATCGTCGACCAGATGATCGACTCGCTGCTGGGCGCCTTCGACGCCGCGAGCAGCGAGGAAGTGCGCGCGTACCTCGACGCGATCAAGCAGGACCAGGGGGCGATCATCCAGGTCATGCCGGAGTCGATGGACCTGTTCATCGCCGGCGTCGAGGACCGGCCCGGCGTGCACTACCAGTCGACCGCGTCGATGGCGCCGCCCCCTTCGGCCCGGCACTGGTGGTCCACCGTGGGCCGGCCGTGGGTCGCCCTCTCGTCAGTGCTCTTCACCACGCTGCACGAGATCACCTCGCGGCCCGACGAGCGCTACCCCTGCGCCCCCTCAGCGCTGCCCGCCCAGGCCGCGGCGCTGTTCGCCCGCAGCTTCGAGAAGGCCCCGGACCTTCGCTCGAATGACGGCGTGGTTCCGATTCACTCGCAGGTCTGGGGACACCTCGCGTGGGCGGGCTACGCCGACCACCTCGACGTGCTGGGGCATTTTCGCGGCAACCCCACGACGCCCGCGCCGACCCGCAACTTCGACTGGATGACGAGCGGCTCCCACTTCGACGTCACGCAGTTCGAGCGCCTCATCGACGCCATCGCCGACGGGATGAAGGCGGGTCACTGAGCGGCGGCGCTGTGCCACTCGAGCGTCGAGGCGAAGTCGAGCACGCGCGCGAAGTCCGCTACCTCGGGGGGGTGGGCGCCCTCTCGCAGGAACCACGTCGGTGACCACCCGGCCGCGTCGAGCGTCGCGCGGAGGCGCTCCATGGTCGGCCGCTGGATCGTGTCTCCCGCGCCGCTGATCAACAAGGTCGGCGCGCGCCGCTCGGGTGGGAAGGACACGCCCGTGACCGGCCCGGCGTTGATCAACACGTAGCCCGTGGCCCGCGCGCGGGTGTCCCCCATGATCAGGTCCACGAAGTAGCCGCCGTTCGAGTAGCCGACGAAGAGCGGCGCAGGCAGCGTTCGCTTCAGGGCCAGGCCCGCAGCGACGAGCGCGGTGCCCAGCCGGGTGAGCGTCGCCCCGACCTCGGGGAGTCGCGAGCGCACCGATGGCCAGCACCACCACTGCGCGTACTCGGCGGCCCAGTCACACAGGCCCGGCGTGCCGCGCAGCACCACCACCGGGGCCCGCTTCGCCTTCGGGGCCACGCTCAGGAACGAGAGCTCCCAGCCGAAGGCCTTCGGCGAGGGCGCCATCATGCCGTGGAAGTAGACGATGAGCCCCGCGGCGTCGCCGCGCAGCAGGCAGGCGTCACCGGCCAGCGACTCCCAGCCCGCAGGGCAGGGGGCCTGGGCGACGACCAGCGTGGCGAGGAGGTGGAGCACCGGTCGCTCTCAGCGCAAAGCGTCGCGCGGCTCCAGCTATTCTGGCTTCGTCGTTCCAGACGCCCGGGTGCCCCGTCGCGCCGAGAGCGCCGCCTGCACCTGCTGGTTCGCTGCGAGGGGCCCGCCGCGCCACTCGAATTTGCGAAGCGCGGTGAAGTCGCCGAGCCTGGCCAGGAGGCTGCCGGCGACCCGCGCGTCGAACTGCGGGCTCACGGACAGGATCGTCAGTCGTTCGAGCTGCGCGGCAATTGGCAGCAGCGCGAGTCGCACGATGACTCCCGGGAAGGCCTGCAGCGTCAGCCGGCGCAGGCCGGGCAGTTCGAGCGCGAGGTCC
>JBBRUE010000618.1:0-4737 GCA_038248085.1 Myxococcales bacterium
CCTTCCCCCCGCCCGGGCCCCCCCCCCCCCACCCCCCCCCCCGCGGGGGCGGGGGGGGTGGTGGGTCTGGGGGCGGGGGGGGGGGGCGGCCCCCCCCCCCCACCACCCCACGCCTGCGGCGCCCTTCGGGCCGAGCTGACCGCGCTGTCCGTGCCGGTGGCGAGCGGCGGCGAAGTTGGCTGTTGAGGGACGGGTGGTGAGTTGTCGGGATGTGTTCGTCCCCGGCTCGCCCGTGCCGCTTTTGCCGGAAGTGGTTTCGTCCGCACCCGCGCGTTGGTGATCGACAGCGCGCCTGCTCAGACCCGAAGTGCCAGGCGAAGCGGCAGTCGAAGCAGCAGGCCGCGTGGCGGGAGCGCAATCCGGACTACTCCGTTGCCCGCCGGCTCCTCGAGCGAAGCGCCAGCGGCGACGACGCGGATCCACCTCGCCCACCGCGGCCACTCGACCGACTTCCCTGGGACATCGCGCAAACGGAGTTCGGGGCCCAAGGTGCTGAGTTCATGAGCGAATTTGGCCGACTCCTCGTTCGGGGCGCGCAAACGCAGATACGAGCCGAAGCCCATGATTCCACATAGGAATTCGGCCGACTTCCCCCTCCGCCCGTAAAACGCAGATCCACCGCGTGACACCTTTTCGGCGCGATGGACCTCGAGCTTCACCAGCTGGATCTGCGGTACGCGACGCTTCGTCGCCGCGACGGTCGCCGCGAGCGCGCGCTACTGGCGTCGCTCTCGGCGGCGGGCCAGCAGGTGCCCGTGGTGGTGGTGAAGAGCGAGAGCGGCAAGTACGTGCTCGTCGACGGCTACAAGCGCGTGCGAGCGCTGCAGCGACTGCACCGCGACACGGTGAGCGCGATGAGCTGGGCGCTGGCCGAGCCCGACGCGCTGCTGCTCGCCACACTGATGCGCACCGCCGAGGGCGACAGCGCCCTCGAGCAAGGTTGGCTGCTGCGCGAGCTGCACGAGCGCTTCGGCCTGGGCGGCAGCGAGCTCGCGCGTCGCTTCGACAAGAGCCTGAGCTGGGTCAGTCGCCGGCTGTCGCTGGTGAGCGAGCTGCCGGAGTTCGTCCAGGAATTGGTGCGCAAGGGCGAGCTGTCCGCGCACGCCGCGATGAAGCACCTCGTGCCCTTGGCGCGCGCCAACATGGAGGGCTGCCTCGCGCTCGCGCCGGCGCTCGCCGCGCACGGGCTCTCCACTCGCCAGGTGGCAACACTGTGCGCGGCCTGGGCCGCGGGCACTGCCGAGAGCCGGGCGCTCATCTTGAGCGATCCGCTCCTCGTCATCCGCGCTGAAGACGAGGCGCGCAGGCCGAAGGAGCGGTCGCCTCGAGACAGGCTGCTCGGCGACGTCGCGGCGATCGCCGCCATCGCGCGGCGGGCCCGGAGGCTCGCGCTCGAGGAGCCGCACGCGAGGCCCAGCGGCGTCGCGGAGGGCGAGCTCCAAGCGGCGCTTGCCGCAGCCGCTGCAGACACGGCCGCGTTGTTCCGGGTCCTTCGAGGGGAAACCACTCAATGATTCATCAAGACGTCCGGACCGCCATCCTCGCGCTCAAGCAGCAGGGCCACGGCAGCCGCAGCATCGCCAAGGCGCTGAAGGTGTCGCGCTGGGTCGTCCGCACTGTCCTGCGCGCGGGAAACTCCGACGTGCCTCGGCCCGTGCGCCCCGAAAGGGCGAAGGACTTCGAGGCCGAAGTGCGCGAGCTGTTCGACCGCTGCAAGGGCAACCTCGTCCGTGTTCACGAGGAGCTCCTCGCCCTCGGCGCTCAGCTCTCGTACCAGTCACTCACCGGGTTCTGCCGACGGCATGGAATCGGTCACGAGCCGAAGAAGCCGGCGGGCCGCTACCACTTCGAGCCGGGCCAGGAGATGCAGCACGACACCTCGCCCCACGACGCCCACATCGGTGGCGTCATCCGCCGCGTTCAGACCGCGTCCCTCGTCCTCTGCTACTCGCGGATGCGCTTCATCCAGCTCTACCCGACGTTCAATCGCTTCATCTGCAAGCTCTTCCTCGACGCGGCGCTGCGCTTCTTCAGCCGCACGGCGAAGGACTGCATGATCGACAACACCCACGTCGTCGTCCTCAGGGGTACCGGCCAGGAGATGGTGCCCGTCCCCGAGATGGCCGCGTTCGCGGACCGCTACGGGTTTCGCTTCATCGCTCACGAGAAGGGCGACGCCAATCGCTCAGCCCACGTCGAGCGTGGGTTCGACCACGTCGAGCGAAACTTCCTCGCTGGGAGGGAGTTCACCGACTTTGCCCACGCTAATCGCGAGGCCATCGCCTGGTGCGAGCGCATCAACGCGAAGACCCGGCGCGACTTGCACGCGAGCAGCGTCGAGCTCTTCGCCAGAGAGCAGCCCTCGCTTCGTCCGCTGCCGCTGTGGCTGCCGGAGATCTACGTGCTGCAGCACCGCATCGTCGACCTCGAGGGCTACGTGCACGCTGACGGGCACATCTACTCGGTGCCGTACCAGCTGATCGGCCGCCAGGTAGAGGTGCGCGAGACGAAGGACAAGCTGCGTGTCTTCGACGGCCCCCGCCTCGTCGCGGAGCACGAGCGCAGCTTCGGCTTTGAGAAGCGGCGGGCGACGAAGGAGGAGCACCGCCCTCCGCGGCAGCTGCGCGAAGGACTGCGAGACAGCTCGCCCGAGGAGCGCGAGTTGCTCGCCGCCGAGCCGCCGCTGCCCGACTACACGAAGGCGGTGAAGGCCAGGGCGGGCCGCTGGCCCGCCGCGTTGCGCCGCCTCGCGCAGATGCGGCGCGACTACCCGAGCAAGCCCTTCCTCGCTGCCATCGGGACCGCGACCCACTACGGCCTTTACGACCTCGACCGGCTGGAGCGGATGGTGCTCCGAAACATCGCCACCGAGTACTTCGTCGCGCCGGTCGAGCGACGAGTGCGAGATGACGAGGAGCCGCACGATGAAGGATGAGCTGGAACAGCTGTTCAAGAGTCTCCACCTGAAGCGGGTCGCGGAGCTGTTCGACGAAGAGTGCAAGCGCGCCGAGAAACAGAAGGTCTCGTACCAGGAGCTTTGGGCTCGGCTGCTGCGCGCCCAGTGGCAGCGCAATCAAGAGACCGCGCTCTCCTGGCGCATCAAGCAGGCGCGACTGCCGGAGCAATGGTCCCTGGAGACGTTTCCCTTCAAGAAGCAGAAGGGCGTCGACCAGCGGCAGATCCGCGGCTTCGCCGAGCTCGAGTTCATCGCGAAGGCGGAGAACATCGTCTTCATGGGCGGCACCGGTGTCGGCAAGACCGGCCTCGCCTCGGGCTTGTTGCTCAAGGCGCTGCAGAACGGCCACCGCGCCGTCTTCATGCGCGCACAGGACTTGTTCGACGAGATGTACGCCTCGCTCGCGGATCGTTCGACGCGCAAACTGCTCAATCGCCTCGTCAGCGTCGACGTCTTGCTGATCGACGAGATGGGCTATCTGAATCTGAAGCCCGAGCAGACCAATATCTTCTTCAAGCTGATGGAGGAGCGGTACCGACGCAAGCCGACCATCATCACCACCAACCTCGACTACTCCGAGTGGGGAAACTTCCTCGGCAACAAGGCGCTGGTCGAAGCGCTGCTCAGCCGACTTCGGCACCAGTGCCACACCGTGAAGATCGACGGCCCGTCGCTTCGTGATGCGACCGGCTGACCAACATCACCACCGCCCTGGCAACCAACGAGCCCTCGATCGCGCGCACCGCGGTCGGGGGCTTCGTGCTTCTCCGACCTCCTCGACTCACGCGCAGATCCGATCGCTGGCGCTGTTCCTCGCCTGGTCCGGTTCTACAGAGCAGAGGTGGGTCGTTTCTGGAGAGCGCTGAAGTGACGTCCAGGACAAGGGGTGGGCGAGGTCGAACGCTTCGCCCGTGCGCCCCTCGACGGCCACCGGCCCCGACTGTCCGTTGGCCGACCACGCGCTGAACCCACACCCGCCTTCTGTGGTGAGCACCAACAAGCTGTCGGCCAGGCCCGTCACGTCGAGCAGCGTCACCGCGTCTGGCGGCGGATCGTTGCGCTGGTGGCGCCTCGTGGCCCGCGCGAACGTGCCCATCAAGACCGACTGCACTTCGCCCGGGCTCGTGTCTTCTCGACGACAGGCCGCCAGCACCAACATCCCTGCAATCCACCTCGCGCGCATGAAGCCCCCTGGCTCCAATGCATAAGCCCCGGGGGCGGGCCTGCCGCAGAGAGACGCGCGTCAGAGACCTGACCGAGACGCGAGCGTCAGCCCTCGAGCCGCTTCGCGGGGCGCGACCTGACGGCGAGCTCCTCGTTCGTCAGCTCTTCATCGTCGAGGACCAGCTCGTAGTCCTTCATCGGGTCGAACCCCTCGTGGAGGTCCACGCGGTCCATCACGTCGACGAGCTCCCGCAGGAACATGCGAGGCGAGACAGCGACCCGCCCACCGAACGCGGTGGTGACGCCCTTCACCATCTGGCGGAGGAACGTCTTGCCGACCCGCTTCTCCAGCCGCTCCGGGTGCTGCGCCGGGTAGAGGTCGCGCACCTTCTGCCCGACGGCGAGCAGCTTCTCCTCGTCAAAGGCCGGCAGCCGCACCTGCGGCGCGCGGAGGTTGTCGAAGCGGGGGTCCTTCCCGAAGTCGACCTGCAAGCGCTGGAAGAGCGGCGGGAGTGACTTGACGCCCTTGTAGCCCTCGAAGAACTCCGTGGTGCCGGTGGTCACGAGGTAGAGGCCGGGCAGCTCGTCGTTGGCGAGCGCATCGACGAGCTGGCGCA
>JBBRUE010000619.1:0-4716 GCA_038248085.1 Myxococcales bacterium
TCTTTCGCGACGGCCTCGCCGCCCTCGCCGATCCGGAATACCTGGCCGGCCAGCGCCGCATCGCGCCGGGGATCGGCGACCTCCACGGCGTGCGCTGGCCGCTCCTCGGAGCGCGCTGGAAGGAACGACGATCGACTTCGTCTCCCCGGCCGAGAGTCGTGCCTCGCCGGAGAGTCCGATCGGCGGCGCCGGCCCGTCGAAGGCGAGCCGCACCGTTCCCACCCCGGTCGCCGGGTCGATCATCGGGGAGATGGTGCTCACCGATACTCGGTAGTGCGTATCGGGCAAGGCCTCGCAGCGGACCTCGCCGGTCTGCCCGAGCGTGAGCGCGACGAGATCGCGGGGGGTCGCGCTGGCCTGGAGCCCGAGGAACGCGGGGTCACCCAGCTCGAGGATCGGCGTGGCGGGCGTGCCGTCGAGGAGATCTCCCGGGGCCCGCAAGGTGCGCAGCACGATCCCGCCGATCGGCGCGCGCACCGTGGCGAAGGCGGCCGTTCGATCGGCGGCGTCGAGTGAAGACTGGGCGGCGGTGGCGAGCGCCCGGGCCGACGAGAGGCGAGCCTGGGCGTCGTCCACCTCCTGGCGCGAGGCGATGCCGTGCTCGAGCAGCCGGGTGGTCCGCTCGGCGGTGACGGTCGCGTTGAGCAAGGCCGCCTGGGCGCCGGTCATCGCCGCGCGCGCCTGGAGCGCCGAGTCACGGGCCTGGCGGCCGTCGACCTCGGCGAGCACGTCCCCCGCGGCGACCCGCTGGCCCTCGCGCACCTTCAGTGTTGAGGCGCCCGGGAACCTGCGCGGCCACGAGGGCGTGGTGTGCCGGCGCGACCTCCACCACCCCTCGCAGCGTGATGGTGCGCTCGAGCTTCTCTTCGGCCGCGACCAGGCAGCGGACACGGGCGAGGGGAGGTGCTGGGGCCCCGGTCACAGGGTCGCGGTGACAGGACAGCAGGGCCAGCGAGCCAAGCGCGACGATCTGACGGGTCCACATGCCTGCATCGTGTGCCGGCCACCTGAACGAACCCTGAACGCCGGGCCCTCGAGTCAGGTCGCGGGCGCGGTCCAGCGCGGCAGCCACACCGTCACCATGGCGCCGTGGATCTCGAGGCGGCCTCGGTGGCGTTCGACGGCGTGGTGCACGATGGCGAGCCCCAGCCCGTGCCCCTGGTGGGTGGTCTGGCCGCGGACGAACGGCTTCAGCAGCCCCGAGACGCGCTCAGGAGCAATGCCGGGGCCGTCGTCTGTGACGGAGAACAGCACCCCGTCGTCCTTCGCGGCGACCCGGACGCGCACCGGCAGCGCGCCGGAGAACTTGAGCGCGTTGTCGATGAGGTTGTCGGCGATCGCCGAGAGCAGGGCCGCATCGCCGCGGACCATGCCGGGATCGTCGATGGTGAGTTCCAGCCGGCTCGCCTCGGCCTGGCTCCGGTTGGCGATCGCTTCGCGCGCGATGTCTTCGAGGGCGATCGTCTCACCCACGGGCGCGAGGCCCTCGTCGCCCCGGGCGAGGTTCAACAGGCGATCGACCTGGATGGTCAGGCGCCGGATCATGCGCCCCGCACGTTGCACGGCCTGCTTCATCTCGGCGGGCGGGGCGGCGAGGGCGAGCTCGAGCTCGGCCGACATGGTGGCCAGCGGGGTCTTCAATTCGTGCGCGGCGCCCGACGCAAAGAGCCGCGATCGATCCGACGCCTCGCGCAGCCGCTCGAGCAGGGCACTCAGCGCCGTGCGGAGCGCCTCGACCTCCTCGGTCGGTGCGGGCGGCCCCAACTCGAGATCGTGATCGAGAGTCACCCCGGCGACCTTCTTTCTCAACGCGTCGAGGGACCCGAGGGCCCACCTGGCCAGCGCGCGGCTGGTGAGGGCGCCAGCGAGGGCCGAGAGCGCGGTCGCCAGCGCGATCGCCCACGCGACGCTGCCGGTCGGAGCATCACCATCGGGGGCGCGGACCACCACGAGATACGCGCCTGAGGCGACGGTGCAAGCGCGCTGGCCTCCGAGGGTGACGCAGGTGTCCGCGGGCCCGGGCAGCGGTGTGGCGGCGCCCCCGAGATGACGGCTGCCTGAGAAGAGGCCGAGGTGCATGCCGAGGTGCGCCAGCTCTTCGTTCTCTTCGTTGGCGACGGCCGCGAGGGGCTCGCTCTTGTCGAGTTCCACGGCGAAGAGCCGGGCGGCGTCGATGAGCCGGCGGTCGGCCGCGCTGCGCTGCTCGCGCTCCACCACGAAGGCCGAGGTGCTGGCGGCGAAGAGCCCGACGAGGGCGGCAGCAGCGCCCGAGGCCAGCGCGACCCTCGACTGGAGCGTCGGCAAGCGGTCAGCCGAGCGCATAGCCCTCACCCCGGACGGTGCGCACCAGCTCGCCCCCGAGCTTGCGCCGGATGCGGTTGATTAAAACCTCCAGGCTCGAGGTGGCAGTTTCACCGGCGTCCCCCCAGACCTCGTCGAGGAGCCTCGCGCGCGACACCACGCGGCCGCTGCTCAGCGCCAGCACCTCGAGGATGTTCCATTCCTTCGCGGTCACCGGCACCTCGACCTTCGTCACGGTGGCGACGCGCCGGGGAAAATCGAGGACCACCGGCCCCCGTTGCCAGACGAGCGCGCTGGGAAGGGCCTGGCGACGGCCCAACGCGCGGAGCCGCGCCTTCAACTCGGCGACGGCGAAGGGCTTGGCGAGGAAGTCGTCGGCGCCGGTGTCGAGGCTCTCGACCCGATCCTGGACCGAGGTCTGCGCGGTCAACACGAGGATCGGCGTCGAGAGGCCCTGGGCCCGCGCGCGCCGGCACACCTCGAGCCCGGAGCCGTCGGGCAGGCCGAGATCGAGCACCACCACGTCGTAGGTCTCGTCCTGCAGGGCGGCTTCGGCGAGGCGCGCGGTCGGGGCCGTGTCGACGCGGTGGCCGTCGGAGCGCAGCGCGCGCGCGACCAGGTCGAGGAGGTCTGCTTCGTCATCGACCACGAGGATCCGCACGGCGCGAGTGTAGAGGGCAGCGGGTCGCGACGCTCGTTCAGCTCTCGTTCAGGTGGAGGCGTCAGTTTGGGGACCATGACCCCTCTCTTCGCCCTCGTGTTGTCGCTCGCCGCCGCGCCCCTCACCTTCGAGACCTTGCCGGAACCCGTCCGCGCCCAGGTGCACACGAAGTACCCGGAGGCGAAGGTGCGCAGCGTCGAGGCCGAGAAGGGCGACGACGGCAAGGTGGTCTACGAGATCAAGCTGACGGTGGCGGGCGCCCGGACCGAGCTGTCGATCGCCCCCGACGGGACGCTGGTCTCCGAGGAGCGAGTGGTCGAGCTGAAGGCGACTCCGGTCGAAGTGCAGCGGGCCTTCGCCGCCTCGTCAGAGAAGGGCCTGAAGGTCGAGCGCGTGGAAGAGGTGACCGCGGGCGGGGTAGTCACCTGGGAGATCGCCGGACGTCGCGCCAACGGGAAGCGCGTCGAGGTGGTCATCGACGCGCAGGGAACGGTCAAGGTCCACCCCGCCACCGAGTGAGCATGGGTGTCACGCCGGCCGCGCGCTTCGCCTATGAGGGTGCCGCCCCATGTCTGAGCCGCCGAACCTCGATGACCTGATGGGCCAGCTCGCCAACGGCGATCGGTCCGTCTTCACCCAGGTCTTCGAGGCGCTGTGGCCGACGACGCTCCGCCTGTGCGTGCGGCTGATGGGTGATGAGGCGAGCGCGGCCGACGCGGCGCAGGCGGCGATGATCCGCATCCTCGAGCGGGCCAGTGACTACGACCGCAAGCGCCCGGCGGTGCCGTGGGCGATGGCGATCGCGACCTGGGAGTGCCGCACGCTCCTCAAGCGCCGCTCCCGTCTCAAGGAGAGCAGCGACGTGCCGGCGGTGAGCGACGACGGCGCCGCGGTGGAGGAACAGGAGCAGCAGTTGCTGGTGAACGCCGCGCTGAACGCGATGGGCACGTTGTCGCCCGCCGACCAGGAGACGCTGGCCGCCACCTACTGGGACACCGCGGCGAGCGCGTCGGGCTCCACGTTGCGCAAGCGGCGGGAGCGGGCGGTGACCCGGCTGCGCGACGCCTTCCGGAGGATCTATGGACTCGACTGAACTGGCCGCGCTGCAGCGTCGCGCGCGGGTCCGCTACGAGGGGGCGCGGCTGCTGCGCTGCGTGCTCGGGTTTGCGCCGGTGTTCGTGCTGGTCGCCGGCTCGGTGGCGCTGGGTCGTCGGCCGTCGTCGGCGCTGTTCTTCGGCGGCGCCCTGTACCTCGCGGGCGTGGCGTTGTTGTGGACGGGGAGGGGACTGCACCGCGGGGTCCTTCCGGGCGTGGTGGCGGGTACGATTCCGCTCGTCGCGGCGCTCGTGTCGAGCCTCGGTCACGGGTGTGCGAGCGGTCACTGCTCCACGCTCTGTGTGCCCGCGTGCACCGTGGGTGGGGTCGCGGCGGGAGCGCTCGTGTCGTGGATCATCGCGCGACGGAACCTCGGCGGCCTCGCGTGGCTGGGCGCCGGCGCGACCGCGATGTTGACGGGCGCGATGGGGTGCTCGTGCGTCGGCTACTCGGGCGTCATCGGGCTCGCCGCAGGCTTCGCGGTAGGCACCTTGCCCCTCGTCGGGCGGCGACTCGTGCGCGGCTGAGGTAGAGGGGCGCGATGACTCCGACTCCAGTCCAGCCTCAGGTCACCACCGGCATGCCCACGGACGACGAGCGCACGTGGGGGATGTTGGCGCACCTCTCAGGCCTGGTCTCGGGCTTCCTCATTCCCATCA